>JALOQG010000385.1 GCA_025453505.1 Myxococcota bacterium
CGCGGATCTCGTGCGCCAACACGTCGCTGAACGCCACCACCGCGTGTTTCGACGCGTTGTACGCCCCAAAGAGCGGCGCCGGCGCCCAGCCCGCCATCGACGCGAAGAGCACGAGGTCACCGCGGCGGCGCGCCAGCATCCCGGGCAGCACGGCCTTCGCGGCGTTCACGAGGCCTCGGTAGTTGACGTCCATGATGCGCAGGATCTCGTCGGTGGGTTGGTCGACGAGCCGCACCGTGCGCAGGATGCCGGCGGCGACGATGGCGCGGTCGATCGGGCCGAGCGACGCCTCGACGCTGCGCACGTTCTCCTCGACCGCGCGCGTGTCGGTCACGTCGAGCGCGAAGACGTGGATGCCGTCGCGGCCCTTCGCGGTCGCGGCGAGGCCGGCCTCGTTCACGTCGATCGCGGCGACATGCGCGCCCGTGTCGGCCAGGCGCTGCGCGGCGAGGCGGCCAATGCCGCTGCCGGCGCCGGTGACATAGACGACCTGCGCCCCAGCGCTCACTTCGCGCCCGTGGCGGCGCGGGGCCGGAACGGCGCGCCGGTCTCGGCGAGGCGCACGAGCGAAGCGGGCGGTGCGAAGCGTTCGCCGTACGCCGTCGCAAGCTCGCGGCAGCGCGCGACGAAGCCGCGCGTGCCGCCTTCGTACTGATCCACGAAGTTCACGACGCCGCCCGTCCACGCCGGGAAGCCGATCGCGCGGATCGACGCGACGTTGGCGGTGGCGTGCGAGGCGATGACGCCCTCGTCGAAGCAGCGCACCGCGTCGAGCGCCTGCAAGCACATCATGCGGTCTTGCATGTCGGTTACGGGGATCGCGGCGCACGGCTTCGCGATCGCGTCGCCGAGCCCGCGCCAGAGACCGAGGCGGCGGCCGCGCTCGTCGTAGTCGTAGAAGCCGCGGCCATGCAGCCGCCCGGCGCGATCGTTCGCGAGCATGCGATCGAGCAGCGCGAAGCCGGGATGCGCGGCCATCGGATGGCCCTTCGCGTCGTCGATCACCTTGCGCGCAGTCCGGAGGTTGAGCTCGTCGACGAGCTGCAGCGGCCCGACCGGATAGCCGGCCATCGTCGCGGCGCGCTCGATCGCCGCCGGCGGAGCCCCGTCGAGCACGAGCGCGAACGCCTCGGCCGCGAACTGCAGGATCACGCGCGTCGTGAAGAAGCCGCGGCTGTCGTGTACGACGAGCGGCACGAAGCGGAGCTGCTGTACGAGGTCGATGGCGCGCGCGAGGCCCTGCGGCGAGGTGCGCTTGCCGGCCACCACCTCGACCAGCGGCATCTTCTCGACCGGCGAGAAGAAGTGGAGCCCCACGAAGTCGGCGGGCCGCGACACGGCTTCCGCGAGTGCGGTGATCGGGATCTGCGACGTGTTCGAGGCGAGCAGCGCGTCCGCCGCGAGCACCGGCTCCACCTCGCCGAACACGCGCGTCTTCAGCGCCTGCTCTTCGAAGACCGCCTCGATGACGGCGTCGCAGCCGGCGAGGGCGGCGGTGTCGGCCGTCGGCGTGATGCGCGCGAGCACCGCGTCGGCGTCGGGCTGCGTCATGCGTCCGCGCTCGACCGATTCGCCGAGCAGCTTGCGCGCGTGATCCTTGCCCCGCTCCGCGCTCTCCAGCGACACGTCCTTGAGTACGACGGCGAGCCCGGAGCGCGCAGCCTGGTACGCGATGCCCGCGCCCATCATGCCGGCGCCGAGCACCGCGAGCTTCGTCGCCTGCCAGCGCGGGATGCCGGCTGGTCGCGTCGCGCCTTTCGCAAGCTCCTGCGCGTCGAAGAAGAAGGCCTGCGTCATGTTCTTCGCCTGCTGACTCGAGAGCACGCGCAGGAAGGCGCGCGACTCGACCTTCAGCGCGCCTTCGAAGTCGAGCTTCGTGCACTCGACGGCGGCGTCGAGGATCACGCGCGGCGCCAGCAGCGGCGCGCCGCGCGTCTGCTTGCGCAGCAGCGCCGGCAGCGCGCCGAGCACGTCGTCGCGGCCGGCGAAGGTGGTGGTGCCGCCGCGGATGCGGAAGCCGGGGCGGTCCCAGGGCTGTGCGGCGTTCGGGTTCGCGGCGATCCAGCGCTTCGCGGCAGCGGCGAGATCGCCGGGCGCGTCCACCAACTCCGACACCATGGTGCGTTCGAGAGCCTCCTCCGCGGAGTAGCTCGCGCCCGTGAGCAGCAGTCCTTGCAGCGCCTCGACGAGACCGAAGAGCCGCACGGAGCGCGCGATGCCCGCGCCGGGCAGCAGGCCGAGCGTCACCTCGGGCAGCCCGAACTTCGCCTTCGAGCCGCGCACGGCGATGCGGTGGTGACACGCCATCGCCACCTCGTAGCCGCCGCCGAGCGCCGAGCCGTTCAGCGCGGCGACGACGGGGCGCCCGAAGGTCTCGAGCGTGCGCAGGCCGCGCTTGAAGGGGTCGGCCATCGCCGCGAGCCGGCGCGCCGCGTCGGGCGACGGATCGACGATCGCGTTCAGATCGGCGCCGCCGAGGAAGCTGTCCTTCCCCGACGTCACGATCACGCCGGCGATCGACTCCTTCTCTGCGACCAGCCGCTGCACGGTCGCGAACCATTCGTCGCCGAACGCCTCGCCGATGGTGTTCACGGGCCGGCCCGGCTCGTCGAAAGTGATCGTGACGACGCGGTCGGCGTCGCACGACCAGTGGATGCTGTGGCTCGTCATCGATTGGCTCCGGTTGCGCCGTGGGATCAGACGCGTTCGAGGATGGTGGCGTTGCCCATGCCGGCCGCGATGCAGAGCGTGACGAGGGCGACGTTCGCATCGCGTCGCTCGAGCTCGTCGAGCGCGGTGCCGAGCAGCATGCCGCCGGTCGCGCCGAGCGGGTGGCCCATCGCGATCGCGCCGCCGTTCGGGTTGATGCGCTCGAGATCGGCGCCGAGCACGCGCCCGATCTGGATCGGAACGACCGCGAAGGCCTCGTTCACCTCGAGGAGGTCGACGTCGCCGATCGTCATGCCGGCCTTGCGCAGCGCGCTCTCGCACGCCGGCACCGGCCCCATGAACATCTCGACCGGATCGGCGCCGGCGACCGACACCGAGCGGATGCGCGCGCGCGGCGTGAGCCCGTTGCGCTCGCCCGCCTCGCGGCTGCCGACCAGCACGAGCGACGCGCCGTCCACGATGCCCGACGAGTTGCCCGGCGTGTGGACGTGGTCGACGCGCTCGACGTCCGGGGAGTGCTGGAGCAGCACCTCGTCGAAGCCGCTCTGTGCGCCGATCTCGCGGAACGACGGCCGCAGCGCGCCGAGAGTGTCCATCGATGCATCGGGCCGCACCAGCTCGTCGTGCGCGAGCACGGTGTCGCCGTTCTCGTCCACGACCGGGACGATGCTCTTCGCGAACGCTCCGGCGGTCCATGCCTTGGCCGCGCGGACGTGCGATTCGACGGCATAGCGGTCCACGTCCT
>JALOQG010000386.1 GCA_025453505.1 Myxococcota bacterium
GGCCCGAGAGCGTGCTGCCGAGCGGACTCGCGGAGAAGGAAGCCGTCCGCCAGCCCGCGTCGCGGAAGCGCTCCTGCACCAGGGGCACGCCGGCGGCGAGGCGATCGGCATAGTTGGAGGCGCCGACGCGGTGCGTGGTCGGCGCGAGGCCGGTCATCAGCGTCGGGATCGCGGGTTTGGTCCACGCCGACGAGCTGATCGCGACGCCGAAGAGCGTACCCTCGGCGGCGACGCGATCGAAGTGCGGCGAGACGCCCGGCGCGCGCGATCCGTACGCGCCGAGATGATCCGCGCGCAGCGTGTCCACGAGATACACGATCACGTTGGGCGTCGCGGTGCCGGCGGCGCGCGGCAGGATGCGTGGGGCGCCGAAGAGTCCGACGCCGGGCGCGTCGCTGCGCAGCTCGATCTCGACGTCGCGGCCCGCCCACGGTGCGAGTGACGCCTGCCGTCGCTTCCACGCGCGGCCGGGTCCTTCGACGCGCGCCAACTCCTGGACGGCGTCACCGTCGCGAACGACCACGCTGCGCGCGCCGCTGCCGATCGCGCCGTCCTGCCAGGTGAGCAGCGGCTCGCCGTCCGGAACGCGGACCGCGATCCGCACGCTGCGGCCAGCGTGGACGAACCACGCCGGATGGATCACGTCGCGCAACTCGGCGGCGATCGTACCCGCCGCAGCCGCGCCGAAGCGGGCCGTCGGTCCTTCGACGCGCAGGTCCTCGATGCGGACACCGGCGGCGACGTCGGCGGGCACGCCGATCTCGATGCGCGCGAGCGGCGGCTCCGGGCGCCGGTCGTCGGCCCAGTTCTCGGCGAGCACCGTCTCGACGTCGGCCGTGACGACGATCGGCGCGTCGGACTCCTTCGCCTCGTCGAGGCTGAAGTGAAGCGTGCGGAACGCACGCACGCGCGGATCGATCTTCGGCGTCGGCGACGGCACGACCTCGAGCTGACGCAGACCCGGCGCGCGAAGCACGATGCGCAGCCGCGTGGCGCCCTGGAGGCCCGGAACGAGCGGCGGACTCACGATGCGCACGCGACCCGCGCTCTCGACACGCTCCCAGCCGGCGACCTCCGCCTCGGTCCAGCGCGCGAGGGTGCCCGCCGCCTCCGGCGGATCGCCCTGCACGGCGCCGGCCAGCTCGACGAGCCGGATCGGAGCCGTCGCGGGCGGCGACCAAGACGCGAAGTCGAAGGCGCCGCCCGGATGCGCGCGCGGGGCCGCGAACGCGGCCGCTCGACACGCCGTGGTGTCGAAGCTGCGGACCGGCGCAGCGACGGTTTCTTCGCGTTCGCCGGCTCTGCATCCGGCGACCAGCAGCAGGATGAGCGCGGCGCAGACGGTGGCGCGCGCGTCGGAGCGAATCCGCCGCTTCAGCGCAGCACCGCCGTCTTCGCCGTCTCGTTGTACTCGCAGAGCAGGCGCCGCTCGGTGCCGCGCCGCGCCAGCGGTTCGCCCTCCGCGATTGCGCCGTACTCGCCGACCCACAGCCCCGTCCCGACGTGGCGGCGGTTCGTCATCGCGCCGCGCAGCGAGAGCTTCTGCCGCGTCGCCGCGCGCTCGCAGGCCGCCTGCATCTGCTCGACCGCGGAGCCGCGAACTTCGCTCTCGTCGCCGTCGGAGGCGCAGCCGAACGCGATCGCCACCCCCACACAGAAGGCCAGGATCCCACGACGCATCGACCGACTCTCCTTCAGGCGGGGCGCAGTTTCACCCGGATCGGCAAGCGCTTCGGGCCGCCGACGAAGCTCGCGTGCAGCAGCTCGTGCGGCCCGGCCGGCTCGACCGCGACGCAGCGCTCCGCCCACTGGCGCCAGAATACCCGCAGATCCATGCGCGCGAGATGCGCGCCGAGACAGAAGTGCTCGCCGACGCCGAAGCCGAGATGCGGATTCGGATCGCGGTCGATGCGGAACACATACGGATCCGGGAACACGTCCTCGTCGCGGTTGGCCGAGGCATAGAAGAGCGCCACCGAGTCGCCCTCGCGGATCTGCTGGCCGCGCAGCTCGGTGTCGCGCGTCGCGGTGCGCGAGAAGTGGTTCACCGGCGTGGTCCAGCGCACGATCTCGTCGGCGGCGACGCCGACGAGGTCCGGGTTCGCCTGCAGCTTGCGGAACTCGTCCGGGTGCTCGAGGAACGCGCGCAGGCCGCCCGAGATCGCGTTCCGCGTGGTGTCGTGTCCGGCGACCATGATCAGGAAGTAGAGCGAGAAGAGTTCGAAGGGCGGAATCGGCCCGTCCTTCAGCGTGGCGTTGGCGAGGATCGTCGTCACGTCGCCGCGCGGATCGCGACGGCGCTCCTCCATCAGCGAGTTGATGTAGGCGGCCGCCTCGGTCAGGAACGCGAGCCGGTCTTCGCGCGTCTCGCCGGGGCGCTGGAACTCGGGATCCTCGATGCCGAAGTTCTCGTTGGTGATGCGCAGCACCCACTCCTCGCGCTCGCGCGGGATGCCCAGCATCTCGGTGATCATGCGCAGCGGCTGCAGGGCCGCGAGTTCCGAGACGAAGTCGAACTCGCGCCAGCCGCCGTCGCCGGCGAGCTCGTCGAAGATCTCGCGCGTGATCTCCTCGAGGCGCGCCTCGAGCTTGTGCACCGCACGCGGCGTGAACCAGTGCGAGACGAGGCGCCGGTACT
Source organism: Myxococcota bacterium (assembly GCA_025453505.1). GTDB lineage: Bacteria > Myxococcota_A > UBA9160 > UBA9160 > PR03 > PR03. The sequence goes on from JALOQG010000386.1 coordinate 2,639, forward strand.
CGCGATGCTCGGGCGGATCCATGTTGACGAGCATGCGCAGCGGCGGCGCGGCGGCGAGGTTCTGTCCGGCGGGCGCCGCCATCTCCGGGAACAGGATGAAGCGGCCCGCGCTGCGGAACAGCTCCGGCTGCTTCGACACCGTGATGATGTCGGCGTGCTTCGTGATCGCCCAGAAGGGCTGGTAGCCCGGCGGCGCGAGCTTCGTCACCGGCCCCTCGCGGCGCAGCCGCCGCCACGCGTCGTGCGGATAGCCCTGCGTGCCGTAGAGCTTCGCGGTGATGACGTCGAGCGACTCGATCGGCTGCATGCCGGCTCCTCCGTACCGCTACTGCGACCGGATCTGGGCGAATCCCCAGTCGAGCCACGGCAGCAGCGCTTCGATGTCGCTCGTCTCGACGGTGGCGCCGCCCCAGATGCGCAGGCCCGGCGGTGCGTCGCGGTACGAGCCGATGTCGAACGCGACGCCTTCCTTCTCGAGCAGCGACACCAGCGAGGCGACGGCCTTCTGCTGCGCGTCGACCGCGAGCGCCGTGAACCACGGGTCGACGATCGCGAGACACATCGACGTGCACGATCGCGTCTTCGGATCCTTCGCGAGGAACGCCGCCCACGGCGTCTTCTCGACCCACGCGGCGATCGCGGCGAGGTTCGCCTCGGAGCGCGCGACGAGACCGCGCAGTCCGCCGGCCTGCTCCGCCCACACGAGGCCGTCGAGCGCGTCCTCGACGCAGAGCATCGACGGCGTGTTGATCGTCGCGCCCTCGAAGAGCGC
>JALOQG010000045.1 GCA_025453505.1 Myxococcota bacterium
CGCTGAACGTCGCGCTGCGCCAGATCCTCGACCTCTACGTGTGCCTGCGGCCGGTGCGCTGGTACACCGGCGTGCCTTCTCCCGTGAAGCAGCCCGAACTCGTCGACATGGTGATCTTCCGCGAGAACACGGAAGACATCTATGCCGGCATCGAATGGTCGGCGGGCTCGCCCGAGGCGACGAAGCTCATCGAGTTCCTGAACAAGGAGTTCCCGAAGGAAGCCAAGAAGATCCGCTTCCCCGCGACCAGCGGCATCGGCATCAAGCCCGTCTCGCAGGAGGGCACCGAACGGCTCGTGCGCGCGGCGCTCGCGTATGCGATCCGGCACGGCCGCAAGAGCGTGACGCTGGTGCACAAGGGCAACATCATGAAGTTCACGGAAGGCGCCTTCCGGGACTGGGGCTACGAGCTGGTGAAGCGCGAGTTCGCCGGCCAGGCGATCGGCTGGGACGATTGCGGCGGCAAGCCGCCCGCCGGTCAGGTGCTGGTGAAGGACGCGATCGCCGACATCACGCTCCAACAGGTGCTGACGCGACCCGACGAGTTCGACGTGATCGCGACGATGAACCTGAACGGCGACTATCTCTCCGATGCGCTCGCCGCGCAGGTCGGCGGCATCGGCATCGCGCCCGGCGCCAACATCAACTACGTCACGGGCCACGGCATCTTCGAGGCGACCCACGGCACCGCGCCGAAGTATGCGGGGCAGGACAAGGTCAACCCGAGTTCGGTGATCCTGTCCGGCGTCATGATGCTCCAGCATCTCGGCTGGACCGAAGCCGCGGAGCTGATCGAGAACGGCATGGCGCGCTCGATCGCCGCCAAGACGGTCACCTACGACTTCCACCGCCTGATGGATGGCGCCACGCTGGTCTCCTGCAGCGGCTTCGGCGACGCCATCATCGCCAACATGAGCTAGGAGCTTCCATGGCACGACCCAAGATCGCCCTGATCGGCGGCGGCAACATCGGCGGCGTGCTCGCCGAACAGATCGCGTACCGCGAGCTCGGCGACGTGGTGCTCTTCGACGTCGTCGAAGGGCTGCCGCAGGGCAAGGCACTCGACATCGCCGAAGGCGCTCCGCTCTTCGGCGCCGACTCGAATGTGTCCGGCACCAACGACTACAAAGGCATCGCCGGCGCCGATCTGGTGATCATCACGGCGGGCCTCGCGCGCAAGCCGGGGATGTCGCGCGACGACCTGCTCAAGACGAATCTCGCGATCATGAAGCAGGTCGCGGAGGGCGTGAAGGCCAACGCCCCGAACGCCACCGTCATCGTCGTCAGCAACCCGCTCGACGCGATGGTCTACACGTTCAAGCAGGTCTCGGGCTTCCCCAAGAATCGCGTCGTCGGCATGGCCGGCGTGCTCGACTCCGCGCGCTTCCGCTCCTTCGTCGCGTGGGAGCTCGGCGTGTCGGTCGAGGACGTGACGGCGCTCGTGCTCGGCGGCCACGGCGACACGATGGTGCCGCTCGTGCGCTACTGCACGGTCGCGGGCATCCCGGTCACGAAGCTGCTCGCCAGGGACAAGATCGACGCGATCGTCGAGCGCACCAAGAACGCCGGCGGGGAGGTCGTGAACCTGCTCAAGACCGGCTCGGCGTTCGTGTCGCCCGCGGCTTCCGCGATCGAGATGGCCGAAGCGATCCTGAAGGACAAGAAGCGCGTGCTCGCCTGCGCCTGCCTGTGCGAGGGCGAGTATGGCGTGAAGGGCCTCTATCTCGGCGTTCCGTGCGTGCTCGGCGCGGGCGGTGTCGAGAAGATCATCGACCTCGAACTCGACGCCGACGAGAAGAAGTCTTTCGACGCTTCGGTCGAGCACGTGCGCAAGCTCGTCGCCGAGATCCAGCTCTAGCCGAAGTTCCAACGCGCACGGCGCGGAGGCCCCCACTTGAACGTCCACGAGTACCAGGCGAAGGAGCTGCTGCGCTCCTTCGGTGTTCCCGTGCCGGCCGGCCGGCTCGCCACCACGCCCGCGGAGGCGGAGTCCGCCGCGCGCGCGCTCGACGCGAAGGTCGTCGTCGTGAAAGCGCAGGTGCACGCCGGCGGCCGCGGCAAGGCGGGCGGCATCAAGGTCGCGAAGTCCGCGGCCGAGGCGAAGCGCCTCGCCAGCGAGATCCTCGGCATGACGCTGCGTACCCACCAGACGGGCCCCGAGGGCAAGCTGGTGCGCAAGGTCTGGATCGAGTCCGGCTGCGAGATCGCGCGCGAGCTGTATCTCGCGGTCGTGCTCGACCGCGCCGCCGAAGACCTCGCGATCATCGCCTCGACCGAAGGCGGCATGGAGATCGAGGAAGTCGCGGAGCGCTCGCCCGAGAAGATCGTCACGGTCCACGTCGATCCCGCCGCGGGGCTCCAGCCCTTCCACACGCGCCGCGTCGCGTTCGCGCTCGGTCTGCCCGCGGCGTCGATCCCGAAGCTCGAGGTGTTCCTCGGCGGCCTCTACCGGCTCTTCACCGAACGCGACGCTTCGCTCGCGGAGATCAACCCCCTGGTCGTGACGGCGAGCGGCGATCTGATCGCGCTCGACTGCAAGCTCAACTTCGACGACAACGCGCTGTTCCGGCACGCCGACGTGCGCGAGCTGCGCGATCCCGACGAAGAGGACGCGCGCGAGCGCGAGGCGAACGAACTCGATCTGGCGTACGTCGGGCTCGACGGCGACATCGGCTGCCTCGTCAATGGCGCCGGCCTAGCGATGGCCACGCTCGACATGCTGCGCGCGGCGGGCGGCTCGCCGGCGAACTTCCTCGACGTGGGCGGAGGGACGAACCAGGAGCGCGTCGCCGCGGCGTTCAAGCTGATCCTCCAGGACCCGCAGGTGAAGGCGATCCTCGTCAACATCTTCGGCGGCATCGTGCGCTGCGATCTGGTCGCCGAGGGCGTCGTCGCCGCGGCGAAGGAGCTGGGCGTGAAGGTCCCGCTCGTCGTGCGGCTGCAGGGCACCAACGCCGCCGAGGGCCGCGCGATCCTCGCGGGCTCCGGCCTCGACATCACGCCCGCGGACACCTTCCGCGAGGCCGGCGAACGTGCGGTCGCTGCCGCCCGCTCCGGGAAGGGCAAGTAGCGATGGCGATCCTCTGCGACGAGAACACGAAGCTGATCGTGCAGGGCCTCGGCAAGATGGGTCGCTTCCACGCGGGCCTCTCGCGCGAGTACCACACGCAGGTGGTCGGTGGCGTCGCGCCGGGCAAGGGCGGCACCGACGTCGACGGCATGCCGTGCTTCGATACGGTGCGCGACGCGGTCGCGCAGACCGGCGCCAACGCGTCGGTCGTGTTCGTGCCGCCGCCGGGCGCCGCGGACGCGATCCTCGAGGCGGCCGACGCCGGCATCGAGCTCGTCGTGTGCATCACCGAAGGCATCCCGGCGCTCGACATGCTGCGTGTGAAGCGGGCGCTGCGCGGCGGGGCGACGCGCCTGCTCGGTCCGAACTGTCCCGGCGTCGTGACGCCCGGAAAGTGTCGCATCGGCATCATGCCGGCGCAGATCACGAAGCCCGGCCCGGTCGGCGTCGTGTCGCGCTCGGGCACGCTGACCTACGAAGCGGTCGACCAGCTCACGCGTCTCGGCATCGGCCAGTCGAGCTGCGTCGGCATCGGCGGCGATCCGATCATCGGCACGACCTTCGTCGACGCGCTCGCGCTCTTCGAGGCGGATCCGCAGACGCAGGCCGTGATCATGATCGGCGAGATCGGCGGCTCGGCGGAGGAGACGGCCGCCGAGTTCGTGAAGTCGCACATGAAGAAACCCGTGGTGGCGTTCATCGCCGGCCAGAACGCGCCGCCCGGCAAGCGCATGGGCCACGCCGGAGCGATCATCGCCGGCGGCAAGGGGCGCGCGAGCGACAAGATGGAGGCGCTCGAGGCCGCCGGGGTTCGCGTTTCGGTGTCGCCCGCGGAGCTCGGCGAGACGCTCGCGAAGCGCTGCCCGGAGCTGCGGGGCTAGGAACCGGTCCGCGACCGTCGCGGGGGCCTGCGGCGGATCGACGGGCCGCGCCTTCGGTTCGGCTCTGGCGGCGGGGTGCCGAGCGCGCGACCTGTCGCTTCGCCTCACGGGCGGCGCGTCCCGTCGATCCGCCTTCGGCTGCGCGGCTGACCCGCCGAACGAACTCGCTCATTCCCGCGTAGCGAGCCGAAGGCGAGCGGCGAGATCAAAGGGTCGCGGGATCGACGAAGCGCAGCTCGGTGCCGGCGATCCGGACGCCGCCGTCCGCGACGGCGAGGCCGCGCTCGCGTGCGACGGCGAGGGCGCGTTCGCGGGCCGCGCCGCTCGACTCGACGAGCTCCACTCCCACCAACGCTTCGCCTGCGCCGTGCGCCGGGACGAAGCGCAGCGTCGCGCCGTCGAGCGCGATCGCGAACACGCCGCCGCCGAGCGCCGCGGCGGGCCGATCGAGCAGCGACGCCCAGTGCGCCGCGAGGCCCGCCGGCGCATTGCTCGCGAGCGTCGCGCTCGCGATCCCTGCGACCACGTCCGTGCGCACGTGCGCGCGCCACGCGGGTCCCGCCCAGTCCCATTCGGACGCGGGCTCGGACGCGTCGAGCGAGAGGATCGCGCCGCCGGTGTCGCGCGGGTGCAGATGGATCGTGGCCGTGTGGCCGGCGTCGTGCGCGTGTTCGAAGACGATCCGGACCTTCTCGGCGGCGACGCGCGCGCGAGCGGCGGCGAGATCGGCGACCTGCACGATCACCATGTAGCCGCAATCGCCGCCGCGCTTCGCGAGCATCCGCGCCCCGGCCGAGTCCGCGCGCGCCGGCGACACGATTTCGAGGAAGGCATCGCCGACCGGGAACACCGCGTTGGCGAGTCCGAAGAACGCGACGCCGGGATCGCGGAAGCCGACCTCGATGCCGAACACGGCGCGAAGATCCTCGACGGTCGCTTCGAGATCGCGCGCGAGGAGCGCGACCTGGCGCAGACGCAGCGGGGCCGAGGCCTGCATCGGAGCCGCCCGCCCGCTCAGCCCACCGTCCAGGTGTCGCCCGAGTGCAGCAGCTTCGCGAGGCTGCCCGGGCCGCGCGCGGCGATCGCGCCAGTGACCTGGTCTTCGAGCAGGCGTTCGTAGCTCGGGCGCTCGACGGCGCGCAGCACGCCGGTCGGGATCGGGAACACCGGCGGCGCCAGGGTCGCGAGCGCGAACGCGTAGGCCGGGCTCTCGTGCTTCTCGTCGTGCACGGTGATGCCGGCCGCGACCGGGTCTTCGTCGTCGCGCAGCGGCACCACGGTCGGCACGCCGTGCTCGATGCGGATGCCGCGGCGCTGGCCCTTCGATCCGAACACGAGCGGCTGCCCGTGCTCGAGCGGGAGTCCCGCGTCGACGCGCGTCTTCTTGTCCTCGATCGCGGCCCACTCGCCGTCGTTGTACACCGGACAGTTCTGGAGGATCTCGACGAACGCCGTGCCCTTGTGCTCGTGCGCGCGGCGCAGCACGTCCTGCAGGGCCGGCGCATCGACGTCCACGGTACGTGCGACGAAGGTCGCGCCGGCGCCGAGAGCGAACGCGATCGGCTCGATCGGGGCGTCGATCACGCCCATCGGCACCGACTTGTTGCGCATGCCGAGGCGCGAGGTCGGCGAATACTGGCCCTTGGTCAGGCCGTAGATGCGGTTGTTGAAGAGCAGGATCTGGAGATCGACGTTGCGGCGGATCACGTGGAGCATGTGATTGCCGCCGATCGAGAGGCCGTCGCCGTCGCCGGTGATGACCCACACCGAGAGTTCCGGCCGCGCCACCTTGATGCCGGTGGCGAACGCCGGCGCGCGCCCATGGATGGTGTGGAATCCGTAGGTGTTCATGTAGTACGGGAAGCGGCTCGAGCAGCCGATCCCCGACACGAACACGAAGTTCTCGCGCGGCAGGCCCAGTTCGGGCATCACGCGCTGGACGTTGGCGAGCACCGAGTAGTCGCCGCAGCCCGGGCACCAGCGCACTTCCTGGTCGGACTCGAAGTCCTTCTTGGAGAGCTTGGCGATCGGCTCGCTCATGACGCGACTCCCAGCATCCGGTCGATGCCGCTACGCAGATCCGACACGCGGAACGGTTGGCCCTGCACCTTGGTGAGGCTCTGCGCGTCCACCAGGAACTCCGCGCGCAGCAGGCGCCAGAGCTGTCCGGTGTTCAGCTCCGCGACGAGCACGCGATCGAAGCGGCGCAGCACTTCGCCGAGGTTCGGCGGCAGCGGGTTCAAGTGGCGCAGGTGCACGCTCGCGACGTCGTGACCCACGGCGCGCGCGTCGTCCACGGCCGTCGTGATCGCCCCGTGAGTGCCGCCCCAGCCCACCACGAGCAGCTTGCCGCTCGTCGCGCCGTACGGCTCGACGGGCGGCACGTCCTGCACGATGCCCGCGATCTTGGCGTGCCGCAGGTCCGTCATGCGCTGGTGGTTCTCGGGCAGATACGAGACGTTGCCCTTGCCGTCCTGCTTCTCGAGACCGCCGATGCGGTGCTCGAGTCCGGGCGTCCCCGGGATCGCCCAGGGACGCGCCAGCGTCTCGGTGTCGCGCAAATACGGGAAGAACCCGTCCGGGTCGGTGCGGAAGGCGATGCCCTGACGCGGCAGCGCCGCGACGTCGGGCAAGCGCCACGGCTCGGCGCTGCTCGCGAGATACGAGTCCGAAAGCACCACCACGGGCGTCATGTACTTCACCGCGATGCGGAAGGCCTCGAGCATCACCGAGAAGCACTCGCTCGGCGTCGCTGGCGCGAGCACCGGGAGCGGCGAGTCGGAGCTGCGGCCGAAGAGAGCGCAGAGCAGGTCCGCCTGCTCCTCCTTGGTCGGCAGGCCCGTCGACGGGCCCGCGCGCTGCACGTCGACGATCACCAGCGGCAGCTCCGCGACGACGGCGAGATTGATCGCCTCCTGCTTGAGCAGGAAGCCGGGGCCGCTCGTCACGGTGAGGCCGAGCATGCCCGCGAACGACGCGCCGATCGCGGCCGAGACCGCCGCGATCTCGTCTTCCGCCTGCACGGTCTTGACGCCGAAGCTGCGGTGCTTGGCCAGTTCGTGCAGGACATCGCTGGCCGGCGTGATCGGATACGCGCCGACGACCAGCGGGCGGTCCATCGTCACGCTGGCCGCGACGCAGCCATACGCGAGCGCCGTGTTGCCGGTGATGTTCCGGTAGGTGCCGGGCTCGATCTTGGCGCGCGGCACTTCGAACGAGACCGGGAACACCTCGCTCGTCTCGCCGAAGTGGTAGCCCGCCTTCAGCACGCGAATGTTCGCCTCGCGTACTTCGCCTTCGAAGCGGCTCTCGATCCACGCGAAGGTCGACTCGAGCGGGCGTCCGTAGAGCCAGTACATGAGGCCGAGCGCGAAGAAGTTCTTCGAGCGGCCCGCCTCGCGCTGCGAGAGGCCGAGGTCGCGCACCGCCTCGAGCGTGAGGCGCGTCACCGGAACTTCGACCAGTTGGAAGCGCTCGCGCGCGTCGGGCAGCGGATCCTCGCTGTAACCGGCGCGCTCGAAGTTCTTCTCGGTGAAGGTGTCGCTGTTGATGATCACGAGGCCGCCGGAGCGGACGTCGGCGAGACAGGCGCGCAGCGCCGCGGGGTTGAACGCGACGAGCACGTCCGCCTGGTCCGCCGGCGTGCGGATGTCCTGCGACGCGAAGTGGATCTGGTAGCCGGATACGCCGGCCAGTGTGCCGGCTGGTGCGCGGATCTCGGCCGGGAAATCGGGCAGGGTGGAGAGGTCGTTCCCGGCCAGCGCCGTCGACTCCGTGAACTTGGTGCCGGTGAGCTGGACGCCGTCACCGGAATCCCCGGCGAAGCGGATCGCGACGCGATCCAGGCGCTGCGACTTCTTGGGGTGGGACGAACCGGACGCGATCGGACCTTGCGAGGACGACAACGAAACCTCCCGCGGGCGGGCCCCAGTGTATCCGCCGCAGGGGGGGGCGAAAGACCGCGGGATCGCGCAGCAGCGGCCTCGACACCGGCTCCGGGGGTCCCAGCGAACCCGTCGGCGCTTCGCGGCCTTCGCCGCTGCGGCTGCCACTTCGCGAGCCTCAAGCGCACACGAGCGGGCGCCGATACGCCCGGCATGTTCGCTGCGCGTCAAAGGCCGCTGCTCGTGGTCGAGGATCGTCTCCTCGCGCTGCGGCTGTCGCTCAATACGCCGGTGCTCTCGACGGCCGAGCTGCCGACGGGGCCGGCGAGCGCCGCGATCGCCGTCTACGCCGAGGCCGGCACCCGCCGCTTCGCCGTGATCGTGCGCTCGCTCCGGGGCGGCGTGGCGGTCGTCTACGAACTCGAGGCCGAGCCTGCCACCGACGAGTCCGGTTGGAGCGTCGCGCTCGACGCGTCGCTCTCGTTCGGCGAGAGCATGGGATTCCTGTTCGACGACGAGATGATCGTGGATCGCCGGCCCGAGACGCTGCGCCGCGCGCTCGCGCGCATGCACGCGCTGATCGCGCCGCCGGAAGTCGGCGACCTCGACGAGATCTCCGCGCGATCGGACGCCGAGCCCGCCCACGCCGCGTCGGACGCAGCCGGTCTCGCGATCGGCTCCCCCGAAGATCTCTCCGAGATCCTGCTCGAAGACGAACTCGAGGGACAAGAAGCCGCGAGTCGTGCTCCCGTCGTGGCGACGCCGCCCGCGGCCGCCGTCCCGCTCTCGAAGTTTCGCAGCGCTCCGCCGCCTGCGTCTCCGGCGTCCGCCTCGCCCGAGCAGACCGAGCCGGGCCGCACGGGCCCTGCTCGTCTCGGTCGCGTGCGTCCGCTGCGCGTGCGTCTCGAGGCCGAGGGCGCGCCCCGCGTCGATCCGATCCTGCGTCTGCTCGCCGATTTCTGATTCCGCCCGAGGAGAACGAAGATGATCCATCTCCACCGTGTGCCGCGCGTCGTCGCCCTGTTGGTCGCGATCACCGCGATCGCGTGCGCGTCGTCGAAGTCTCCCGAGGACGCGACCGGCGCGAAGCCGACGGCGCGCGCGTCCCGGTCGGGCGACAAGGCCGATACTGAGCAGCAGCGCTCCGAGGCACAGCGCCGGGCGCGGATGCAGTACGAGCTCGGCGTCGATCACCTGCAGAACGACCGTTCGCCGCAGGCCGTCGCGGCGCTGCTCGAAGCGCAGCGCTGGGATGCTTCGAGCGAGCGCACCGAACTCGCGCTGGCAGAGGCGTACCGCCAGCAGGGGCGCCTCGCCGAGGCCGAGCTGCATTTGAAGCGCGCGCTCGCGCTGAAGCCCCGCTTCCACCAGGCAGCGCTGAACCTGGCCGCCCTCTACATCCAGACGGAGCGCTACGAGGAGGCGGTGCCCCAGCTCGAGAGTCTGCTCGACGATCCGACTTTTGCGGGTCCGTGGCGGGCGCTCACGAACCTCGGCTGGGCGGAATATCGCCTCGGCCGGATGGACGACGCGTACCGTCATCTGTCGCTGGCGGTCGACTATCGCCCGCAGCACTGGCCCGCCCGCTTCAATCTCGCCATTCTGGAAGCCGAACGCGGCAATCGCGCCGCGGCCATCCAGCACTTCCAGCAGGTGCTCGAACAGAAGCCCGGGCCGCTCGCCGAGGCGGAAGTACGCTTCCGGTTGGCCGAGCAGCTCGAGTCGAGCGGAGATCGGCAGGGAGCCCGACGACAGCTCACGACGGCGAGCGATCTCCAGCCGAGTGGACCATGGAGCCGACGCAGCGCGGAATACCTGAAGACGCTGCAGTAGCGGGCAGCGAACGCGCCGAGCCGATCGGCGCGTACCTGCGTCGCCAGCGCGCGCTTCGCGAGATCACGCTCGAGCAGCTCTCCGAGGCGACGCGCATTCCGCTGCGATCGCTGCAGCGGCTCGAATCGGGCGCCTTCGATCGCGAGCCGGACGGATTCGCGCGCGGCTTCGTGCGGACCGTCGCGATCGCGCTCGGCCTGCCGCCCGACGAGACCGTCGCGCGGATGCTCCCCGAGGCGACCGACGACGGGCGCGCCATCCATCGGGGCCGACAGCTGCTCGCCCGGCTGGCGATTGCCGCGGCGGTCGCGGCTGCTGTCGCGCTCGTCTCGATCGCCTGGAGCGGTGTGAAGCTGCTGCCCGAGCGAAGCGACGAGATGCTGCATCGCCGCGACGCGGTTCGTGCGCTCGCGGTCGAACACGGGCTCGTACCCATCCAGACGATCCCTCCCGTCGCAGCCGCTCCGTCGCCGGCTGCGACCGAGTTCGGTCCACCCGCTCCCGAAGGCCGGTAGGTCGCGCTCGCCCGCGGATCGCTTCGGCTAGCGTCCGGCCATGCAGACGCTCGACACGCAGGCGCTCGTGCTGCGAGTCGTGGACTTCGGCGAGTCGGATCGCATCGCGCACCTGCTGACGCCCGCCACGTCGCGGATCACCGTGATCGCCAAGGGCGCGCGGCGCAGCAAGCGTCGCTTCCCCGGGACGCTCGATCTGCTCCACCTGCTCGCGGTCCGCATCGAACGGCGTCGCCCGACGTCGATGGCCCGGCTCGACCAGGCGCGGTTGCTCGACGCGGGCACGGCACTGCGCACGCATCCCGCGCGCTTCGCGCTCGCCTGCTACCTGGTCGAGCTGGTCGGCCGCCTCGCGCCGGAAGCGGCGGGCGGCCGCGACGCGCAGCAGCTCTTCGCGGTGGTCGGCGGAGCGCTGCGCATCGCGGCGTGTCGGGATCCCGATCTGCGCCTGCGCGCCCTGCTCGAGCTGCGCGTGCTCGCGGCGCTCGGCCTGCGCCCGGAGCTGCGCCGCTGCGTGCGTTGCGGCCGCGACGTCGAGATCGGCGCGACGTCCGGCGCGGTCGCGTTCCACGTCGCCGAGGGTGGCCCGCTGTGCCCGCGCTGCGTCCACCCGGCCGACGCGGTGCTGCCTCTCCAGCGCGGCACGCTGCGCGCGCTGGAACAGGGACTTCGGTTGCCCTTCGATCGCCTCGATCGGCTCGCACTGGGCGCCCAGCCGACGGCCGAGGCGCACGCGTTGCTCGCGCGATTCCTGCGTTTCCACGTCGGGTTCGAACTCAAGAGCGAGCGCTTCCTCGATTCGTTCCTCGCCGTCGAGCGCACGCGCGCATCCGCTTGACCCGCGCGGGACGGCTCGCAATCATGGCCGGCCTCATGGAGACTCGCCGCTCGCCTGCGGCTCGCTACGCGGGAAGCGGGCTTCTCTGGTTTCTGCCGGATGCTCGGTCTGCGGCTCGCCGCTCGCCCGGCCCTATGGGGTCTCGCCGCTCGCCGTTGGCTCGCTACGCGGGAAGCGGGCTCTTCCGCTTCGAGGCCACGGATCGTTTCGCGGTTTGCCATGAGGAAATTGGAGTTCGATGAGCATCGAGGTGGACGAGGCGACGGTCGCAGGTCCGCGCATGGAAGACGTCGTGTCGCTGTGCGCGCGGCGCGGCTTCATCTGGCAGTCGAGCGAGATCTACGGCGGCATCAACGGGTTCTGGGACTACGGGCCCCTCGGCGTCGAGCTGAAGAACAATCTGAAGGCGCTCTGGTGGCGCAAGGTCGTGCGCGAGCGCGACGACGTCGAGGGCATCGACTCGTCGATCATCGCGCACCCGCGCACCTGGGAGGCGTCGGGGCACGTCGAGCACTTCAGCGACCCGCTGGTCGACTGCAAGGCGTGCAAGAAGCGCATG
>JALOQG010000387.1 GCA_025453505.1 Myxococcota bacterium
CGGGGCGCGGATCCGGCGCGGGCGATGTAGTGCGCCCGTCCAGGAAGAGCGTGAGCGGCGGTGGTGCGAGAACACCCGCGCGTGTCGTGAACTCCGGCGTGATCTCGTCCAGCGGATCGACCGTGAACGGTTCTCGTTCGCAGTCGCTCGGGCCGGCCTGCGCGCAGGCGATCTCCTCGGCATCGACGAGTGTCAGACGGTCGCCCGACCACGCAACGCCGAGCGTGTAACCCAGGATCTCGTCGAGATCGTCGAGACCCACCACGACGGTGAACACCGTCCCCGCCTCGACCGCCTGCGGATCCACGTCCGTCTCGAGCGTGACGGCCGTGGCCGAGGCGCGCTGCGCGAGAGTCACCGCGAGAAGTCCCGCTACCCAGACCGACGACGACATTCCGAGCCAGCGACGCCGCATTCCGCACCTCCAACGAAGATCGTGCATCCTACTCCGCCCGCGCGCGGTCGTGGTTCAGAATCTACGGACTCCGGCGACGCTTCGTGGCTGGACGCTCGATCGCCCGGGTGCGTGCGCGCGCTCGCGTGCGGAGAGCAGACGCACGCAGCGCGGCACTAAGACGCACCGACGGATTTTCGGCACCCTGCTGGACGCTCGCGAGTGTCGTGGACGCGCTCCACTCGCGGAAAGCGGTGGCGAGCGCGGAGCGTGAGGCATGCAGCGGACACGGGCGCGCCGCGTCGCACGCGCCCCACCCGAAGGCGCAGCGATCACCTGTCGGGTAGGCGTCAACGGCGGCGAGCACATCGCGAAACAGGATGTCCGCGGGGGCGCGTGCGAGCGTAAAACCTCCGCCACGTCCCTTCTGGGACGCGAGTAGCCCCGCCAGGACCAGCCGCCGGAGGATCTTCGCCAGATAGTGGGGAGGGACTCCGCTTCCTTCGGAGAGATCGCGCGCGAGGACCGGGGTCTCCGGCTCGGTCAGTGCCATCCAGGCCATGGCGCGCAGCGCATACTCCGCCGTCTGGGACAGGAAGCGATCCATTCGGGCACACCTGCTTTCGAGTCGCTATCGACCTCGTTTCCGACGTGGGAGACGAGGTGCAGCCACGCGGTCATGGTAGACATACAGATAAAAAGAGCTAGAAGTCTTTTTATCGATCAAGGAGCCCCCTCCAAGATGATGCGGCGCGGCATCGAACTCGAACTGCTCCTGGCAAACCGGCCGTACGCGCAGCGCTGGCTCGTCTTGTCCCTGGCCGTGCTGGTGCTGGCGGGGCTCTTCGCGCTGGCCGTCGTGATCGGGCGCATGCCGCCCTTCGACCGCTGGGTGACGGATCCCCTCTTCTTCAAGCGCTGCCTGGTCGCGCACGTGAACATGGCCCTCGTCGCCTGGTTCTACTCGTTCCTGGCCGCGCTGCTCCTCCTGCTGCTGCCGCGTACCGAGACTCCGCCCTGGCCGGTCCGGCACTCGGCGTCGATCGCGGCCACGGGCGTGGCGCTCCAGATGCTCGGCGCAGGGGTCCCCGACGCGCAGCCCGTGCTCGCAAACTACATCCCGACGATCGATCACTGGCTGTTCCAGTGCGGTCAGTTCGTCTTCGCCGCGGGCGTGCTCGCGAGTCTGTCCGGTTCGCACGTGCTGCCCTGGCGGGATGCAGCGGAGTCCGCGCGAGCCTCGGCCGCGGTGCACGGACTGCGCGCGACCGCCGTGGCTCTCCTGCTGACGCGCGCTTCGAGCTCCTGGTCTGGGGACTCGGCCACGTGCTCCAACTCGCCTGCGCGCTCGCCATGGTGGTGGTCTGGCTGCTGCTGATCGAATCGGCGACGGGTGCGCCGCCCGTGAGTTCGCGCGGCGCTGCCGTTCTCTTCGTCGCTTCGCTCGTGCCGTGGGCGATCGCGCCGCTGCTCGCTGCGCGGGGCGCTGCCGGGGCGAGCCCGCACGCGGGCTTTACGCTCCTCATGCAACTCGGCATCGCCCCGACGGTCGGCATCTTCCTCGCGCTCTGCGTGGGTGCGTTGCGCCGCGCGCACCGTGAGGACCGCCTCGGCGAGCAGGGCCTCGCCGACCCTCGCGTCGTCGGATTCGCGGTGAGTGCGGCTCTCTCGCTGCTCGGCTTCGCGATCGGCGCCGCGATCCGCGGCTCCAACACGATGGTCCCCGCCCACTATCACGCGTCGGTGGGCGCGATCACGGTCGCCTTCATGACGGGTTGCTTCGCACTCCTCGGCGTGCTCTCGCCGAGCGCCCCGCGCGCGCTGCGCCGCGCCGCGGCCTGGCAGCCGCCGCTCTACGGGGGCGGCATGCTGCTCTTCGCAGCGGGCTTCGCGCTGGCGGGTGCGCACGGGATGGGGCGCAAGCTCTACGGAGCCGAGCAGGCGACCCGGAGCTTTGCCGAGAGCGTCGGTCTCGTGGTGATGGGCGCCGGAGGATTCGTGGCCGTCGCGGGAGGCGTGCTCTTCCTGATCCTCGCCGGCACCGCCACCGTGTGGCGTCGTTCCACGCGCCGCTCTCGCGCACTCTCGCCGGCTCTCGCGCCGGCGCCCTGGAGGTGAAGCATGACGTCCAAGCTGACGCCCGACACGAAGCCCGACAAAGAACCCGACAAGCACCCGATCCAGCGGCTCATGGACAACGTCTGGCTGCTGCTGGTGCTGGGCTTCGTGATTCCTACGGTTTCGTACACGCTGTGGGCTTGGATCGAGGTCCTGCGCGTGCCGCAGGCCACATTGCCTTGAGCGGCAGGGGAGCAAGTCGATGAGCAGCATTCAATCACCGCCGGCCGGCTGGTTCAAGGCGCCGAGCGGTTCGGAACGCCTCTGGATCGGCATCGCGATGGCCTGGTGCATCGTGATGACCATCGCGATGCCCTACTGGCTCTTCTTCGGGAAGCAGAACAGTACGGGTGAGTCGTACCGGGTGACGCCGGCGGCCTTCGCAAAGCGCGTGGGCACCTTCGTCGAGAGCCACAAGGTGGGCGACCTCCAGGGCGTGCCGATCGTGGAGCCGGCACCGGGCGGTGACGCCTATCTGTTGGCGCGCATGTGGCAGTGGTATCCGGTGCTGAAGCTCCGCAAGAACCAGACCTATCGCGTCCACATCTCGTCGATGGACCTTCAGCACGGCTTCTCGCTGCAGCCGTTGAACATGAACTTCCAGGTCCTTCCGACCTACGACCACGTGCTGACGCTGACGCCCACGAGCGCCGGCGAGTTCTCGATCGTCTGCAACGAATTCTGCGGGATCGGCCATCACCTGATGACGGGCCGGATCCTGGTCGAGGAGTAGATCCCGTGAGCAGCATCACCGTCGACGGTGCCATTCCGGCCCCCGCTCCCAGGGGCAACCATCCCGCGGGTGCGGTGCGCACCTGCGACACCACCGGTCTGCCCCTCTGCGAGGTGTCGTCGCGCTTCGTGCGTTGGCACGCCGTTGCCGCGGTGGTCTTCCTGTTGATCGGGGGCGTCGGCGCGATCCTGCTGGCGCTGACGCGCTGGCCGGCCGTGCATCTGCTCGACGCGACCTGGTACTACCGGATCCTCACGCTGCACGGCCTCAACATGCTGATCTTCTGGATCCTGAACTTCGAGGTCGCGCTGCTCTACTTCGTCGGCACGACGCTTTTGAACAGCCGACTCTACTCGGTGAAGCTGGCGTGGATCGGCTTCGTGATGATGATCGTCGGCGCGATCGTCGTCGACGTGGCGATCTTCCAGGGCAAGAGCGACGTGCTGATGACGTCGTACGTGCCGCTGCTCGCCGACCCGGCCTTCTACCTGGGCCTCATCCTGGTGGCGGTCGGTTGCCTGATCGGCGTGATCAACTACTTCGGCACCGTCTACATCGCGAAGCGCGACCGCACCTACGAGGGTTCGGTGCCGCTCGTGGTCTTCGGCGCCCACGCCGCCGCGATCATCGCCGTGGTGACGCTGCTGCACGCCGCGGCCGCGATCGTTCCGGCCTTCCTGTGGTCGATCAAGTTGATCGACGTCCCCGATCCCTCCTGGTACCGCTCGACCTGGTGGGGCCTCGGGCACATGTCGCAGCAGGTGAACGTCTGCGCGATGGTGTCGGTCTGGTACTTCATCGGCGCGCTCACCGTCGGCGCGAAGCCGCTCTCGGAGTCGGTCTGCCGCGGCGCCTTCCTGCTCTACATCCTCTTCATCAACGTCGCCTCGGCGCACCACCTGCTCACCGACCCGGGCGTGAGCGTCGGCTGGAAGATCTGGAACACGTCGTACGCGATGTACCTCGCGGTGCTCGCCTCGATGATCCACGGCTTCACGGTGCCCGCCTCCGTCGAGGTGGCGATGCGGAAGAAGGGCTTCGATCGCGGGCTCTTCGGATGGCTCACGGCCGCGCCGTGGAGCAATCCCGGCTTCTCGGCCTTCTTCCTGTCCCTCGTGATCTTCGGCTTCGGCGGCGGCATCACCGGCGTCGTGCTGGGGACCAACCAGATCAACATCATGGCCCACAACACCCTCCGGATCCCCGGGCACTTCCACGTGACGGTGGTGGGCGGGACGACGCTGGCCTTCATGGGCCTCACCTACTACGTCGTGCCGCTCCTGTTCCAGCGCGAGTTCTACGGCCGGATGTGGTGCCGCCTCCAGCCGTGGATCTTCGGGATCGGAATCTCGACGATGGCGATCGGGATGTCCTTCGCCGGGTCCTACGGCGTTCCGCGGCGCCACTGGGACGTCGAGTTCTCGGGGGCGCAGTTCGCCGTGGGGTTCGACTCCGGGGCGCACGTGATGCTCGGGCTCATGGGCGTGGGATCGGTGATCGCCACCCTGGGACTGCTGCTGTACATCGGTCTCGTCGTGGCGGCGGTCTTCTTCGGCCGGAGTGTCGCAGGGCAGCCGATGACCGCATGGCACACCGAGCGGCGCATCGCCGAGTCGATCCGGCGCGAGTCGGAGACCCACGAGGGCGACGTGCACCGGACTCCCGGAACGCTCGTGCTCGCGGGCGTCTTCCTGCTGAGCTTCGCCGTCTACTACTTCGCGAACTGGAAGTGGCTGTCGGACGTCTGGCACGTCCGCTAGCGCCCGCCC
>JALOQG010000388.1 GCA_025453505.1 Myxococcota bacterium
CTGCTCGCGCCGCTGCGCGTCGTTTGGCTGCCGCGCAAGCAGGCCGACGGCACGCGCACGGTGCGACTCCGCGACGTGTTGCTGCGCGGCGACCCGCTCGATCCGTCGGCCGGCCGCCAGCGCCTGATCCTGGCGCGCGAGCGCGAGCGCTGTCGCATCGTCGCCGGCGAGCCGGCGCCGCTCTCGGATCTGCGGTCGCGCTGGCGCGGCCCGACGGCGGCCGAGACGATCTCGCTGCCCGCGTTCGTCGCGCGCCAGGCGCAGCTCGCGCTCGAGCGCGCCGAACGCCGCCTGCGCGGCGCGCGCTACAAGGTGCCGCGCCTCGTGCACGAAGAGATCCTCGCGCGGCCGTCGTTCCGCGGCGGCGTCGCGCGCCTCGCGCGCCAGCTCGGCCGCTCGGAGGCGGACGTCGCGCGCGAAGCCTCGCGCGATCTCGCCGAGATCGCGGCGCGCCACGAGCCGATCACGATCGATCTCGCGACGCGGCTCTACCGCTTCCTCTACACGCGCGGCTACGACCGCGAGCTCCGCTACGACAAGACCCGCCTC
This sequence comes from Myxococcota bacterium, assembly GCA_025453505.1. Taxonomy (GTDB): domain Bacteria; phylum Myxococcota_A; class UBA9160; order UBA9160; family PR03; genus PR03. Next base: position 550 of record JALOQG010000388.1, read on the forward strand.
GAGCAGGTCGCCGCGCTCTCGCAGCGCTACCCCGTGGTGTTCCTGCCGACGCACCGCTCGAACCTCGATCATCCGTCGCTGCACTGCATGCTGTGGGAGAACGGTCTGCCGCCGACCCACACCGCCGGCGGCATCAACATGAACTTCTTCCCGCTCGGCCCGATGTTCCGGCGCGCGGGCGTGTTCTTCATCCGCCGCACCTTCAAGGACGATGAGATCTACAAGCTCGTCCTGCACCACTACATCGACTATCTCGTCGAGAAGCGCTTCTCGCTCGAGTGGTACATCGAGGGCGGGCGCTCGCGATCCGGCAAGCTGCTGCCGCCCAAGTACGGGATGCTCGCCTACGTGGTGGACGCGTACCGCCGCGGCAAGAGCGAGGACGTGCACCTGATCCCGGTGTCGATCGCCTACGACCAGATCCAGGACGTCGGCGACTACGTCGCCGAGCAGCGCGGCGCCGCCAAGCAGAAGGAGAGCTTCGGCTGGTTCCTCGGCCTCGTGCGGCGGCTGCGGCGCTACGGCGAGATCCACATCCGCTTCGGCGATCCGATCTCGCTGGCGCAGGCGCTCGGCGCGCCGGACCCGGACGCCGAGCCGGCGCCCGACGAGGACAACCTCGCGATCCAGAAGCTCGCGTTCGAGGCCTGCGTGCGCATCAACGAGGTGACGCCGATCAGCGCCACGTCGCTCGTGACGCTCGCGCTGCTCGGCGTCGGCGATCAGGCGCTGACGCTCGAGGAGATCGTCCGCTCGCTCGAGCGCATCATCGAGTACGTCGAGAAGCGCAAGCTGCCGACCTTCGGGAACTTCGACCTGCACACCGGCGAAGGAGTCTCGGCCGCGCTCGAAGAACTGGTGCGCAGCGACGTCGTCAAGCGCTTCGACGAGGGACCCGAAGCCGTCTACCGCATCGCGGACGACGCGCAGCTCGCGGCGGCCTACTACCGCAACGCGGTGATCCACTTCTTCACGACCGGCGCGATCGCCGAGCTCGCGCTGCTCGGCGTCGCGGAAGACGCCAGCGATCGCGTACAGGCGTTCCAGGACGAGGCGCTCCGGCTGCGCGACCTGCTCAAGTTCGAGTTCTTCTTTCCGGACCGCGAGAGCTTCCTCGCCGAGCTGCGAAGCGAGGTCGCCTATCACGATGCGGATTGGGAGGCGCGCCTCGCGGGCGGCGCCGACGACGTGTTCGGACTGGTGCGGCACTTCCGCCCGCTCTCGTCGCACCGCGTGGTGCGCCCGTTCCTCGAGTCGTATCGCGTGCTCGCCGAAGTGCTGGTGCGCTGGGGCACCGAGAAGCCCGTGGACAAGAAGGATCTGCTCGATCGCTCGCTCGCGCTCGGCCGGCAGTGGCTGCTCCAGCGGCGCATCCGCAACGCGGAGTCGATCTCGAAGAGCTACTTCGAAACCGCGCTGCGCCTCGCGGACAATCGCAAGCTGCTCGGCGCAGGCGAAGATCTCGCGGAGCGGCGCCGCGCGTTCGCAGCGGAGCTGTCGAGCGCGGTGCGCCGCATCGACGCCGTGGACGCGCTCGCCGCGGCGCGCCGCTCCGGCGTCGCGGATTGACGAGCGGCCGGCGCAACCGCTCGCGTCTCCGCGGCCCGGTCGAGATCGCTGCGGATCGCCGCCTGCCTTGACGCACTCCCCTTTGCGCGGCTACTCCCGGCGCGAGATGGCCGATCCTCTTTCCCCGCGCAGGACGCCGGGCGCCGCCGTGGACGTGCGCGGCGTGCGACGCGTGTTCCGCTCGGCGGGCGAAGCCGAAGTCGTCGCGGTGGACGGCGTCGATCTCGCCATCGCACCCGGCGAATTCGTCGCGATGCTCGGGCCTTCGGGCTGCGGCAAGTCCACGCTGCTGCGCATGATCGCGGGACTCGACCGCGCCGACGCGGGCGCGATCCGCATCGATCGCGGCGAGGAGCGCAGCGCCATCGCCTACGTCTTCCAGGACGCGCATCTGTTGCCGTGGCGCAGCGTGCAGGACAACGCCGCGCTGCCGCTCGAGCTGCTCGGGCGCGACGCCGGCGAGCGTCGCGAGGCGGCGCGGCGCGCGATCGAGCAGGTCGGCCTCGGCGACGCAGCGGATCGCTTCCCCGCGCAGCTCTCGGGCGGGATGCGCATGCGCGTGTCGCTGGCGCGCGCGCTCGTCACCGAGCCGCGTCTGCTCCTGCTCGACGAACCCTTCGCCGCGCTCGACGAGATCACGCGCCAGCAGCTCGACGACCAGCTCCGCGCGCTGTGGCGCGCGACCGGCATGACGGTGCTCTTCGTCACGCACTCGATCGCCGAAGCGGCCTTCCTGGCGGAGCGCGCCGTGGTGCTGACGCGACGCCCCGCACGCGTCGTGCTCGAGCATCGCATCGACCTGCCGTCCGAGCGCGACGCGGCGCTGCGCGGCGATCCGCGCTTCGCGCACGAGACGCGCGTCCTCTACGAGGCGCTCGCGCGCGGCAACGGAGGTGCCGCGTGAGCCGCTTCGCCGCGCAGGTGCTGCCGCCCGCCTCGACCTTCGTCGTGACGACCGCGCTCGCCGAGATCGGCATCCGCGCCGCCGGCATCTCGCCGCTGCTGCTGCCGACGCCGTCGGCGGTCGCGCGCGCGGCCGTCTCCCACGCGGGCACGCTGCTTCCCGCGCTCGCGACCACCGCGCAAGCCGTGCTGCTCGGCCTCGCGCTCGCGATTACGGTCGGGCTCGTCGCGGCGATCGCGCTCGCGTCGTCGCGCTGGGTCGAACGCGCCTTCTACCCGTACGCGATCTTCTTCCAGATCGTGCCGATCGTCGCGATCGCGCCGCTGCTCGTGATCTGGTTCGGCTACGGCCTGCGCGCGGTGGT
>JALOQG010000046.1 GCA_025453505.1 Myxococcota bacterium
AACCGCTTCACGCGCGCCGCCGCGGCGAAGGACATGGCATCCGTCAGCGAGCTGTGTCCCCAGCCGACGCGCCGCGGATACTCGGCGGCGGTGTACATCGCGTCGTGGATCAGGAGATCCACGTCTTCGGCCAGCCCGAGCCCCGGGATGTCGTCGGGATCGGTGGGAAGCGCGTCGTGTCCGAGCGCGGGCTCGTGATCCGGGAGGTACGCGAGCGACGCGCCGTCGGCCTCGATGCGATAGCCGACCGTGGGACCGGGATGACAGACGAGCTCGGCGTGGACGGTGAAGGGTCCGATCTCGAAGCGCCGCGCGCGCACTGCATCGTGCAGCTCCGGCTGGCGCGGCAGATCGCGCAGCCGCACCGGGAAGAGCGGCGGCGAGAGGTAGCGGCCGAGACGCGTGCGCAGATCCTGCGTCGTCGAAGACGGGCCCCAGAGATGCACCTCGACGGAAGGGCGAAAGAGCGGCTCGAAGAATCCGAGCCCCTGGATGTGATCCATGTGCAGGTGCGTCAGCAGCAGATCGACGCGCGAGACCCGATCCGCGATCGCGGCGCCGAGGCGCCGGATGCCGGTGCCGGCGTCGAGCACCAGCACGCTGCCGTCGGCGGCGCGCACCTCGACGCACGCGGTGTTGCCGCCGTAGCGCGTGGTCTCCGGCCCCGGCGTCGCGAGCGAGCCGCGCGTGCCCCAGAGCGTGACCTTCATCGCGCGTCTTCCCAGAAGATGCCGACGGCGCCGAGGTGGCGATCGCACTGGCCGACGAGCGGGAACGCCGTTCCCTCGATGCCGCGCCGGTTGCCGTCGAGCGCGCGGAAGAAGAAGCGCCGGTGACACGGTTGCAGGCGCGTGCGAGCGACGTTGAGCGGATGATCCTCGCGCTCGATCGGCGAGCCGTCCGCGTCGCTGGGCTGGAACGCGTCGTACCACTCGGGCAGCGGCATGCCGCCGAGCCGCGAAAGCGGGCCGCCCAGCAGCGGCTCCGCCGCCGCGTTGCAGTAGACGAGACGCCCGTCGGGCTCGACCATCAACATCGGCATGCGGAGCCGCGCGGCGAGACGCCGCAGCAGGATCGCCTCGACGTCGAGCCGCGGCGATGCGACCTGGTTCGGTGTCGGCGCCGCGAGCGGCGCGGCGGCGCGGCTCGCGTTCCGTTCCCAGAAGATGCCCACGGCGCCGACCAGTCCCGCCTGCGCCGTCTCGAGCGGAAACGCGATGCCCTCGACGGCGCGCGCGACGCCGTCCATGCCGGTGAGGCCGAAGCGCTGGTGCGTGGGCCTGCGGCGGTCGATCGCGATGACGAGCGGGCGCTCGTCGGACGGGATCTCGTCGCCGCGCTCGTCCACCGTGCGGAACACCGAGTTCCACTCGCCGCGATGGATGCCACCGGTCTCGTCGAAGCGGCCGCCGAGGATCGACTCGGCCGATTCGTTGAAGAAGACGAGATCGAGGCGCTGATCGACGACGAGGATCGGAACCGCGAGATAGCTCGCGAGCTGCTTCATCAGCACGATCTCGAGACTCGCGGCCGCCATCGCTGCCTCCGCCCCCGCGCGCCCACTCTATCAGCTCCGCCGGAAGGAGCGCCTAGCGCTCGCGATCGGGCTATCCCAAGCTGCCGCCATGCCCCCCGACGTGATCCTCCACCATTACGAGATGTCTCCTTACGCCGAGAAGATCCGCCTCGCCTTCGGGCGCAAGGGCCTCGCATGGCGCTCGGTGCAGACGCCGATGGTGATGCCGAAGCCGGATCATCTCGAGCTGACGGGCGGGTACCGGCGCGTGCCGGTGTTGCAGATCGGCGCCGACGTCTACTGCGACACGCAGTGCATCGCGCGCGTGCTCGATCGCGTGGCGCCGGCTCCGCCGCTCACGCCAGCCGCGATCGCGACGGAGGTGCACGCGATCTCGCGCTGGTCGGAGACCACGTTCATGATGGCGGTGCTGGCGCTCTTCGGGATCGGCGGCGTCTTCCCGCCCGAGTTCGTCGAGGATCGTCGCAAGACGATGGTGCCGCCCGGCATGGACCTCGACCGCAGCGCCATGATCCTGCCGGCGAAGCTGCTCCAGATCCGCGCGAACCTGGGTCGCCTCGACGCGATGCTCGCGGATGGACGCCGCTTCCTGCTCGGCGACGAGCCGACGCTGGCGGATCTCTCGGCCTTCCACCCGCTCCTGCTGCTCGGCATGCACGAGCGCACCGCGGCGCTGCTCGCACCGCTGCGACACGTTCGCGCGTGGACGGAACGCGTGCGCGCGATCGGACACGGCACGCGCAGCGAACTCTCCGCCGCCGACGCGATCGCGATCGCACGGGACGCGAGCCCCGCGCCCTTCGCCGGAGAGCCCGTCCTGCCCGAGGGAATGAAGCTCGGCGATCCGGTCGTCGTGCTCGCGGACGAGTACGGGTCGGGCGTCGTCGCCGGCCGGCTCGCCGCTTCGGATCTGCACGAGATCGCCGTGCGCCGCGAGACGCCGCGCGCCGGCGAAGTGGTCGTGCACTTCCCGCGCGAGGACTACGCCGTCGTCGCGACCCGGTGACGCGCGGCATCGCCGCATCGCAGATCGATCGAACCCACCCCGAAGGAGATTCCTGTGAAGAAGAGCGACGTGATCGTGCCCAAGGGCATGGAGATGGCCTACGACGGCTTTCATTTCGCGCCGGCCCTGAAGACCGGCCGCTGGCTGCGCTGCTCGGGCCAGCTCGGCACCGACGAGAAGTTCGCGGCGATTCCCGAGCCCGAAGCGCAGTTCGCACAGGCGTTCGAGAACGTGAAGCGCGTGCTGGCGGCGGCGAAGCTCGACTTCTCCGACGTGGTCGAAATGACCACCTTCCACGTCGGCCTGCAGCAGCACCTCGGCACCTTCATCGCGGTGAAGGACCGCTATCTCGCAGCGCCCTACCCCGCCTGGACCGCGATCGGCATCGTCGAGCTCGCGGTGCCGGGCGCGCTGGTCGAGATCCGCGTCACGGCGCGATTGCGCGATCGGCGCACCGCCAAGGGCAAGCCCGCCAAACGCGGCGGGAAGGCCGCTGCCAAGCGCAGGCGCGGCTGAGCGCCGGCGCCGGCGCGCTCGCGCACCGCACGAGCCTGCGAGTTCACGCGCTCGCCGCTCCCGCCATCCTATGCCAGTCTGTGGTCACATGGGTGGTCACAACCACCGAGCGGGAGAATGCGCCATGAAGTCCGTCGGGATCCGCGAGCTCAAGCAGGATGCGAGCCGGATCGTGCGCGAGGTCGCCGACGGCGGCGAGGAGATCTCCGTCACCGTGCGCGGGCAGGTCGTGGCGCTGCTGGTCCCCGCGAGACCCGTGCGCACGCGGAGGTCGAAGTCCGCGTGGACGGAGATCGACCGGCTGGCGCGGGACATCGGGCGTCGTTGGCCGAAAGGACGCAGCGCGGCGGGGGCCGTGCGCGAGAGCCGGCGCTGACGGTCGTAGACGCGAGCGTATGGGTGAGCGCGCTCGTTCCGGGCGACGCGCACCATGCGGTGAGCCGCGCATGGCTGGAAGCCGAAGACCTGGCCGAGCGCCTCCTCGTCGCGCCGGCGCTGCTGCTGCCGGAGGTGGCGGCCGCGATCTCGCGTCGCACCGGCCGGCCCGCGCTCGCCCGTCGCGCCGTGCGCTCGCTGTCGAGACTCTCGGCGCTTCGCCTCGTCGCGCTCGACGCCGATCTCGCCGAGCACGCCGCGCGGCTCGCCGCCGATCACGCGCTGCGCGGCGCGGACGCGGTCTACGTCGCCGTCGCGAAGCACCTCGCCCTGCCGCTGGCGACCTGGGATCGCGAGCAGGCGCGCCGCGCCGCGCGCGCCTGCGACGTGACTCCGATCCGCGTCGCACCCGGATCGATCCGATGAGCGGCTCCCGCTGCGGCCACGCGAATCCCGCGCGCGCGAAGTTCTGTCTCGAGTGCGGGACGGCGCTCGCCGCGGCGTGCACGAGCTGTGGCAGCGAGCTGCCGCCGGCCGCGAAGTTCTGCGGCGAGTGCGGGACGCGCGCCGGTGGCGCCGCGCCGGCGGCCGCGCACGCCGCTCCGGTCGAGCGCGCACCGCGCGACTACACGCCGAAGCATCTCGCCGAACGCATCCTGCACTCGCGCGCCGCGATCGAAGGCGAGCGCAAGCAGGTGACGGTGCTCTTCGCGGACGTCAAAGGCTCGATGGAGCTCGCCGAGCAGGCGGGCGCCGAGGCGTGGCACGCGATCCTCGAACGCTTCTTCGAGATCCTCGCCGAGGGCGTGCACCGCTTCGAGGGCACCGTCAACCAGTACACGGGCGACGGCATCATGGCGCTCTTCGGCGCGCCGATCGCGCACGAGGACCACGCGCAGCGCGCCTGCTACGCGGCGTTGCACCTGCTCGAACGCCTGCGCGAGTTCGGCCGCACCGTACGGCGCGAGCACGGTCTCGACTTCGCGACGCGCATCGGCCTCAACTCGGGCGAAGTCGTGGTCGGCAAGATCGGCGACGACCTGCGCATGGACTACACCGCGCAGGGTGCGACCGTCGGCCTCGCGCAGCGCGTCGAAGCGCTCGCCGAAGCGGACGCGTGCTTCGTGACGCACACGACCGCCGATCTCGCCGCCGGCTATTTCGCGCTCGAAGACCTCGGCGCGTTCCGCGTGAAGGGCGCAGCCGAGCCGCTGCGCGTGCTGCGCCTCGCGGGCGTCGGCACGGCGCGCAATCGCTTCGACGTCTCGCGATCGCGCGGGCTCTCGCGCTTCGTCGGCCGCGCGAGCGAGGTGCGCACGCTCGACGCCGCGCTCGCGGCGGCGCGCGCCGGACACGGCGCCGTCGTCGGCGTGGTCGCGCAGGCGGGCACCGGCAAGAGCCGCCTCTGCTTCGAGTTCCTCGAGACGTGCCGCGCGGCGGGCTTCGCGGTCAACGAGGGACGCGCCGTCGCGCACGGCAAGAGCATCCCGCTGCTCCCGATCCTCGAGATCTTCCGCGGCTACTTCGCGATCGGCGAGCGCGACGACGACCGCGCCGCGCGTGAGAAGATCGCGGGCCGACTGCTGCTCCTCGACGCCGGCTTCCGCGACGTATTGCCCGTGCTCTTCGACTTCCTCGGCGTCGCCGATCCCGCGCAGCCACCGCCGCGCATCGAAGCGGAAGCGCGCCAGCGCCAGCTCCAGGGCGTGACGCGGCGGCTGCTGCAGCAGGCGACCGCGGACCGCCCCGGCCTGATCCTGATCGAAGACCTGCACTGGCTCGACGGCGCGAGCGAAGCGTGGCTGCGCGACTGGGTGGACGCCATCTCCGGCACCCACGGCCTGCTGCTCGTGAACTACCGCCCGGAATACCGCGCCGCGTGGATGGCGCGCTCGCACGTGCAGCAGATCGCGCTCGCACCGCTCGGCCCGGGCGCGATCCGCGAGCTGCTCGCCGATCTGATCGGCGCCGATCCGGGCACCGCGGGACTCGCGGACGCCATCTACACGCGCAGTGGCGGCAATCCGTTCTACGCCGAGGAGATCGTTCGCTCGCTGATCGAGTCGGGACATCTCGAAGGAACGCGCGGCGCCCATCGGCTGGCGACCTCGATCGAGAAGCTCCCCGTACCGAGTTCCGTGCAGACGCTGCTCGCCGCGCGCATCGACCGGCTGCCCGAGCGCGAGAAGCGCGTGCTGCAGACCGCCGCCGTGATCGGCAAGAACTTCCGCGGACCGATCCTCGAGCAGGTGATCGACCTCGCGCCCGGCGAGCTGGCGGAGAGCCTCGCCGCGCTGCGCAACGGGGAGTTCGTCTACGAGGAGTCGCTCTACCCGATCGCCGAGTATTCGTTCCAGCACCCGCTGACGCAGGAGGTGGCGCTCGCGACGCTGCTCGGCGATCGGCGCCGTGCGGTACACGCCGCCGTCGCTCGCGCGATCGAGTCGTTCGACGCCGACCGCCTCGACGAGCAGGCCGCGCTGCTCGCGCACCACTACGCCGAGGCCGGCCGTCCTTTCGACGCCGCACGGTGGCACGGGCGCGCCGCCACCTACATCGGCAAGAGCGACTTCGCGGAGGCGCGCCGCAACTGGCAGCGCGTCCGCGCGCTGTTGCCCGGCGTCGAGGGCGAGCCCGCGGCGGCGCAGCTCGGCGCAACGGCGTGTCGCGCGCTGCTCGCGCTGAGCATCCGCTTTCCGCTCGGGCAGGAGGAGGCGAGACAGATCTTCGAGGACGGCCGCCGCTGGGCGGAGGCGAGCGGCGAGCCGGATCGCATTGCGCTTCTCCACCAGGCGTTGGCGGTCGCCGAAGGCAACCATCTTCGCCTCGACTCCGCGCTCGAGCACGCCGAGGCGTTCGCAACCACGATCCGCAGCACCGCCGACCCGGAGCTGCGCGCGATGGCGTTCTGGCCGTCGTTGGTGCCGCTGCGACTGCTCGGCCGCCTCTCGGAGCATCGAACCCGCGCCGAAGCGCTCGCCGAGCAGACGCGCGAGCACCCTGAATGGGGCGTCGAGCTCTGGGTGAGTACGCACGTCGGCGCACTCCTGGAACTCGGCATGGGCGGAACCCTCTGCGACCCGCTGCCGCGCGCGCGCGAGCACCTCGAGCGCGGCGCCGAGATCGCACGCCGGATCGGCGACGCCGAGGCCGAGAGCTGGTGTTGCAGCACGCTCGTACATCTCGCGTGTATGGCCGGCGAGGTCGAGCGCGGCCGCGCGGCCGTGCAGCGCGGCTTCGAGCTGGCGGAACAGCTCGGCACGGCGATGGCCCGCCTGATGGCGCAAACCGGTCTCGCGGACGTGTCGATCGCTTCCGGAGAGATCGACGCCGCGTTCGAGGCCATCGACGAGGCGGCCGCGATCGCCGGCACGGACGCGACTCGAATGCTCCAGCTGGACCATCTGCGGATCCTCGCCCAGATCGCGCGCGGCGAAGCAGCGGACGCACGCGCGGGCGCCGAAGGCGTTCTCGCGAGGCTGCTCGAACGCGGCATCCGTGCCGTCGCGGCCCAGACGGCCATCCTGCTCGCGACGGCGCTGCGCATCGAGGCCGGCCCGGACGCAGCGCGACGGATCGACGCCGCGCTCGCGACCGCCGACCGCCTGATCGCCGAGACCGGCGCGCGCAATCTCGCGCCGCTCGTGCTGCTCGAGCGCGCGGCCCTGCCGACGCGGCCCGAAGCCGCCGCGCGCCGCCGCGATCTGCTCGAACGCGCGCGCGACGCCTTCGTCGAAATGGGCGCGCCGGTGCGCGCGCAGGAGGTCGAGACGCTGCTCGGCGCGTGAACGCTCCCCGCTGGCCCCGATCCGACAACCCTTCGTTGCAGCGAGAGGCGGCGAGGGATGGGCGGAGGCGAAGTAAAGCGCAGCAGGCCCGGCGTACACGGGCGGGCGGAGCAGCGCACAGAAGTGCGTAGATCGAGAAGTCACGCGGAAGGAGCGAGCCATTCGCCGCAGCCCATCCCTCGCCGCCGCCCCGGCGCAGGGACCCATGGTGGCTTTGCCGGATCGCGGGCTAGCGTGCAGTGACCCTCGGAGGAATCGCATGCATCGTCCCGGTCTCGCTGCCGCATTCGCGTCTCTCTTCCTCTTCGCGGCCGCTGCGCGAGCGGGAGATCGTTTCGAGAAGGTCTGGTGCCTCCAGTACGCGACGGCGCCGAACGCGCCGATTTCGATGCTGCTGGCCGGCGCGCCGGCCGACGCGCGGATGGACGTGCCGTTCGCGATGTGTGTCGCGAAGAGCGACCAGCACGTCGTGGTGCTCGACGCCGGATACGTGAATCCGGAGCTCGGCAAGGGATTCGGCGCGACGGGCTGGACCGAATACGCGGCGCTGCTCGCGGAGATCGGCCTGCGCCCCGAGCAGGTGGACTTCGTCACGATCTCGCACATGCACTTCGACCACGCGGGCGGCACCTCGCGCTTTCCGAAGGCGAAGTTCATCGTGCAGCGGCGCGAGCTCGAGTACGCGGCGGGCGCCCTGCCCCACAACAGCGCCGCGAAGAACGCCTTCGTCGCCGAGGACGTGCTGGCGCTGGTGCGGCTCAACTGGCAGGACCGCGTGCTGCTCGCGGACGGCGACGTCGAGGGAATCGTTCCGGGCGTGGACGTGTATCTCACGCCCGGCCACACGGCCGGCACGATGACCGTGTGTCTCGACACGAAGAAGGGACGCGTCTGCTACAGCTCCGACGCGGTCTACACGTACCGCAACATCGAGGAAGACATCCCGCTCGGACTCGCGCTGAACGCCGGCGAGGCGGTCGAGTCGTTCAAGAAGATCCGCCGCGTGCTGCGCGGCGGCCTGCTGATCCCCGGCCACGAGCCGCGCATCTTCAGCGAGCCGAAATCCCTCGGCTTCCGGCGCGTGTCGGATCACGCGGTGGCGATCGTCGAGTAGCCCGCGTGGAACTCGGACTGATCGGCAACTGCTCGTTCAGCGCACTCGTCGAACGCGGCGCCGTGCGCTGGCTGTGCTGGCCACGGATGGACAGCAGCTTCGTGTTCGGCGATCTGCTCGACGAGCGACACGGCGGCGAGTTCCGCGTCGAGATGATCGGCGCGACGTCGGTCGAGCAGGACTACGTCGAGAACACGAACGTCGTGCGCACGGTCTTCGTCGGTCCGACCGGGTCGTTCGAGCTGCTCGACTTCGCGCCGCGCTTCCGGCTCTACGACCGCTTCTTCAAGCCGAGCATGCTGGTCCGAATCCTGCGGCCGCTCGGCGGACAGCCGCTCGTGCGCGTGCGCTGCCAGCCGGTCTACGACTACGGCCGCGTGCGCGCGAGTGCCTACGCGGCCAGCAATCATCTCGAGTTCGGCGGCCTGCCCGCGCCGGTCCGCCTGACCACCAATCTCTCGCTCGCGTACGTCCAGCAGGGCAGCGAATTCGTGCTCGCGCAGCCGGCCCATCTGGCGCTGACGTGGGGGCAGCCGCTCGAATCACCGCTCGAGTCCACGGCCGAAGAATTCCTGATCAACACGGTGACGTACTGGCGCCGCTGGGTGAAACGGATGCGCATCCCGCGCGAGTGGCAGCGGGAGGTGATCCGTTCGGCGCTGGTGCTCAAGCTGCACCAGTTCGAGGACACCGGTGCGCTGCTGGCGGCGACGACGACCTCGATTCCCGAGCACCCGGGCTCCGGCCGCTGCTGGGACTACCGCTACTGCTGGCTGCGCGACAGCTACTTCACGATCAACGCGTTCGAGCGGCTCGGGCACGTCGAGGAGATGGAGCGCTTCCTCGTGTATCTGCGCAACCTGTGCGCGCGGCATCCCGACCAACTCCAGCCGCTCTACGGGATCGGCGGCGAGAGCGAGATCCGCGAGGAGATCCTCGAACATCTCGCGGGCTACCGCGGCGACGGTCCGGTGCGGATCGGCAACCAGGCCTACGAGCACGTCCAGAACGACGCGTACGGCGAGATGATCCTCGCGACCAGCCGCTTCCTGCTCGACGTCCGCTTCGACACGGACGGCGGACGCGAGGCGGCGCTGCCCGTGTTGCACCATCTGCTGCGGCAGATCGAAGAGCGATTGCTCGAGCCCGACGCCGGCTTGTGGGAGCTGCGCAGCCGCTCGGCCCTGCACACGTTCACGCTGCTCATGCACTGGGCCGGCGCGCGGCGTGCGGCGGTGGTCGGCGAGGCGATCGGCGACCCTTCGCTCGTCGACCGCGCCCGCCGGATCGAGGCGCAGGCGCGCGAAGTGATCGAGACGCGCTGCTTCGACGCCGAGCGCGGCGTGCTGACGCAGGCGGCCGACGGCAAGAGCCTCGACGCGGCGATGCTGCTCGCCCTGCACCTCGGCTTCTTCGCAGCGGACGATCCCCGCGCCGCTACGAACGTCGAGGCGATCCGCGCGGGTCTCGCCGTCGATGGCGGGCTGCTGCGACGCTACGCGGTGTCCGACGACTTCGGCTACCAGGAAGCGGCTTTCACCGTGTGCGCATTCTGGCTGGTCGAGGCGCTGGCCTTCGTCGGCCGGCGCGACGAGGCGCGCGCGCTCTTCGAGAAGCTGCTCGCGCACGCCAACGGCTTCGGCCTCTTCAGCGAGGACATCCTGCCGGCCAGCGGCGAGCTCAGCGGCAACTTTCCGCAGACCTACAGCCACGTCGGATTGATCAACGCGGCGTTCCTGCTCTCGCGACCCTGGGACTGAGCGAGCGGGCGGGCGACGCTCAGGCGAGCGCGAATCCCGCGTAGCCCGTCGCCGCGACCTCGTTGCACTTCTCGACGTAGGGCGGGAAGCCGAGGTACGGCATGAAGACGCGCGGCTTGCCGGGGACGTTGGCGCCGAGGTACCAGGAGTTGCACGACGGGTAGAGCGTCGTGTGCGCCACCTCGTTCACGTGCGCGACCCACGCGTCCTCGGCGTCGCGCGTCGCGTCGATGCTGCGCTTGCCGTGCTCGCGCAGCCAGGCGATGCAGTCGGCGATCCAGTCCACGTGCTGCTCGATCGAGGGCACCATGTTCGAGAGCACCGACGGCGAGCCCGGGCCGGTGATCAGGAACAGGTTCGGAAAGCCGGCGGTGCCGAGGCCGAGATAGGTGCGCGGGCCCGCCGACCACTTGTCGCGCAGCGGCAGGCCGCCCGCGCCGCGCACGTCGATCGCGAGCACGGCGCCGGTCATCGCGTCGAAGCCGGTCGCGAACACGATGCAATCGAGATCGAAACGTTCGCGCGCCGTGCGGAGTCCCGACGGCAGGATCTCCTGGATCGGCGCCTCGGCGACGTCCACCAGCGTCACGTTCGGGCGATTGAACGTGGCGTAGTAGTTCGTGTCCACGCACAGGCGCTTGCAGCCGACCACCTGCGTCGGCGACAGCTTCTCGGCGACGGCGGGATCGCGCACGATCGAACGGATCTTCTCGCGCAGGAACGCGCCCGCGGTCTCGTTGGCGGCGCGGTCGCTGCCGAGATCGGCGAACGACGTGATGAAGCCGAGGCCGCCTTGCCGCCAGCGCGACTCGTACTCGCGGCGGCGTTCGTCTTCGCCCACTTGCAGGGCGCTGCGGTCGCTGGGCGGGAAGTTCGCGCCGAAGGGCATCTGCGCGTTGCGGCTGCGGAAGCCCGCGTAGTCCGACTTGATCTCGCGCATGCGCTCGGGATCCAGCGGCGCGTTGTGCGCCGGAATCGAGTAGTTGGGCGTGCGCTGGAACACGAAGAGGTGCGCCGCCTGCTCGGCGATCAGCGGGATCGACTGGATCGCCGAGGAGCCGGTGCCGATCACGCCGACGCGCTTTCCCGTGAAGTCGACGCCCTCGTGCGGCCAGCGGCCCGTGTGATGGGTCGCGCCGGCGAAGCGATCGATGCCGGGGATCGCCGGCAGGTTGGTCGACGACAGGCAGCCCGTGGCCATGATGCAGAAGCGCGCCGACACGGACTCGCGATCGGTGCGGACCGTCCAGCGCGTCGTCGTCGCGTCGAAGTGCGCGGAGACGACGCGCGTGCCGAGCTCGACGTCGCGGCGCAGGTCGAAGCGGTCGGCGACGTGCTCGAGGTAGCGGAGGATCTCGGGCTGCGTCGCGTAGCGCTCGCTCCACTCCCATTCCTGCTGGAGCTCGTCCGAGAACTG
>JALOQG010000389.1 GCA_025453505.1 Myxococcota bacterium
ACGTGCACGACATCGGCAAGAACATCGTCGGCGTCGTGCTCGCTTGCAACGGCTACGAGATCGTCGATCTCGGCGTCATGGTGGCGTGCGACAAGATCCTCGACGCCGCCGAGGCCGAGGAAGCCGACGTGATCGGACTCTCGGGCCTGATCACACCGTCGCTCGACGAGATGGTGCACGTGGCCCGCGAGATGGAACGGCGCGGCATCCGGCGCCCGCTGCTCATCGGTGGCGCGACGACCAGCCGCCAGCACACCGCGGTGAAGATCGCCCCGGCCTTCTCGGGCTCGACCGTGCACGTGCTCGATGCGTCGCGCGCCGTGGGCGTGGTGGCGAGTCTGCTCTCGGACGAGCAGCGGCCGGCCTTCGACGCGGCGAACGATTCGGAGCAGCAGCGGCTACGCGAGGCCCACGGGAGCGCCGTCGCCCGGCCGCTGATCCCGTACGACGACGCGCTCGCGCGGCGCCCGAAGCTCGACTTCGGCCCGGACTCGGTGTCGGCGGCGCCCTTCGTCGGACGCCGCGCGTTCGAGGTGCCGCTCGGGGAGCTGGTCGACTGGATCGACTGGACCTTCTTCTTCCACGCCTGGGAGCTGAAGGGCAAGTTCCCGAAGATCCTCGACGACCCGCGCCAGGGCGCCGCCGCCCGCGAACTCTACGAGAACGGTCAGACGCTGCTGCGCCGCATCGTCGGCGAGAAGCTGCTGACCGCGCGCGGCGTGTACGGCTTCTGGCCCGCAAATTCCGACGGCGACGACCTGGTGCTGTGGACCGACGCAGCCCGCAGCGCCGAGGCGGCGCGCTTTCCGATGCTGCGCCAGCAGCGCGTGACGGACGACAAGCCGTGTCTCTCGCTCGCGGATTTCGTCGCCCCGGTCGAGAGCGGCGCGTCCGATTCGGTCGGCGCCTTCGCGGTGACGGCGGGCATCGGCACCGACGCGTTGGTGAAGCGTTTCGAGGCCGAGCTCGACGACTACCAGGCGATTCTCACCAAGGCCCTGGCCGATCGGCTCGCCGAGGCGTTCGCCGAGTGGCTACACGCGAAGGTGCGCCGCGAGTGGGGCTACGGCGCGGGCGAGTCGCTGTCGCTCGAAGACCGCATCGCCGAACGCTACCGCGGCATCCGGCCGGCGTTCGGCTATCCGGCCTGCCCCGATCACACCGAAAAGCCGCGTCTCTTCTCGTTGCTCGACGCTCCTGCGCAGGGCATCACGCTGACGGAGCACTTTGCGATGATGCCAGCGGCGAGCGTGTCCGGGCTCTACTTCGCGCATCCCGACGCGCGCTACTTCACGGTCGGCCGCGTCGGCCGCGATCAGGTCGAGGCGTACGCGGCGCGCAAGGGGATGACGATCACCGAAGCCGAGCGCTGGCTCGCTCCGAACCTCGGCTACGAGCCGGCGCGGTGAGTGCGCTGGTCTTCGTCACCGGCGGTTCGAGCGGCATCGGGCGTGCGCTGATCGAGACGCTGCCCTTCCCGGACGCGCGCGTCGTGCATTTCGCGCGGCGTCCGGCGCCCGGCGTGGCCGTGAATCACTGCGTCGATCTCGCGGACCCACGCGCCTGGCCGGAGGTCGCCGGCGTCTTCACCCGCGAAGTCGCCACGTTCGACGGCGATCGCGTCGTGCTCGTCCACGCGGCGGGCGTGCTGACGCCGATCGGGTTCGCGGGCGAGGTGGACGGCGATGCGTATCGAGCGCACGTACTCCTGAATTCCGCCGCGCCGCAGGTGCTCGGCGATGCGTTCCTGCGCGCGCTGCGGGACTCGCCCGCGGCGGCGACGCTGTTCTTCATCGGATCCGGTGCTGCGACGTCCGTCTATGAAGGCTGGTCCGGCTACTGCGCGGGCAAGGCCGCCGTCGACCACTGGACGCGCGTCGTCGGAGCCGAGCAGGATCGCCGCGGCGGTCGCCGCCGCGTGCTGTGCGTGGCGCCCGGCGTGGTCGCGACCGCGATGCAGGACGAGATCCGCACGACGGCCGAGCGCGACTTCCCGGCCGTCGCGCAGTTTCGCGCGCTGCACGGCGACGGCGTCCTGCGCGAGCCGCACGACGTCGCGCGCGAGCTCTGGCCACTGGTGGAGCGCGACCTCCCGAACGGCAGCGTGCTCGACGTGCGGAAAGTCTGAGCATGTCCGGGCTGCGCGCGGTGCTCTTCGATCTCGGCGGTGTGGTGATGGGATCGCCGTTGCACGCGATCGCCGACTACGAGCGCGAGATCGGCGCGCCCGCCGGCTTCGTCAACCGGCTCGTCGTCGCGACGGGACCGGGCGGCGCGTGGTCGCAGCTCGAGCGCGGCGAGGTCGGGCTCGAACTCTTCTACGCGCGTTTCGACGCCGAGTGCCGCGAGGCCGGCCAGCCGGTCGTCTCGGCTCGCGTGATGATGGAACGCATCGGTGCGGCGGCGCAGCCGCGCCCCCGCATGCTGGCGGCGATCGGCGCGATCCGCGAGCGGGGCCTGCGTACGGCGGCGCTCACGAACAACTGGGTCGGCGAAGGCGGAGACACCGGCACGCGTCGGATGGACGGCGTGTTCGACGCCGTGATCGAATCGGCGGTCGTCGGCCTGCGCAAACCGGATCCGCGCATCTACCAGATCGCGCTCGAACGGCTCGACGTCCCGCCCGCGCAGGTCGTGTTCCTCGACGACATCGGGCGCAACCTCAAGCCGGCGCGGGCGCTGGGCATGACGACGATCAAAGTCGACGGAGAGGCGCAGGCGCTCGCGGATCTGGAGCGCGTGCTCGGATTCGCCCTGCCCTGACGGTGGACGAAAACCGAGTCCTTTCCCTATGTTCCGGCCCGTTTCAAACGGAGTTCGAGATGCCTTCCCAGCCTGGACTCAACGTGGCGATCGCGGGCGCGACCGGCGCCGTCGGCGCCGATTTCCTGCGTCTCTTCGAGGCGCGGAACTACCCGATCCGAAACCTGCGCCTGCTCGCGAGCAAGCGCAGCGTCGGCAGGACGCTCCGCTTCCGCGGCGAGGAAATCCGGGTCGAGGAGCTGACGGAGCACTCGTTCGGCGGGATCGATCACGCCTTCTTCAGCGCGGGCGCCACGCAGAGCAAGGCGTTCGCGCCGGCGGCCGCGAAGGCCGGCGCCGTCGTGATCGACAACTCGAGCGCGTTCCGATACCAGGACGAGATCCCGCTGGTGATCCCCGAGGTCAATCCGGCGGACGCGTTCCTGCACGACGGCATCATCGCCAACCCGAACTGCACGAGCATCGTCGCGCTGATGGCGATGGCCCCGCTGCATCGCGCGTTCGGAGTCGAGCGCGCGGTGATGTCGAGCTATCAGGCGATCAGCGGCGCCGGCGCGCAGGCGATGGCGGAGCTCGAGGCACAGGTGCACGCCTGGGTGGCGGGCCGGCCGCTC
>JALOQG010000390.1 GCA_025453505.1 Myxococcota bacterium
CTCGGCGCGACGACGCACTACGGCGTCGAGCGGCCGGGCGGCGAGGCCGAGGTGCGCAGCCTCACGGACGCCGCCGGCCTCGTGACGACCCGCGCGCGCGACCGGGCGTTCGTCACGACCACGACGGCGCCGTCCGGAATGCGCAGCGTCGCGACGCCGAGCGCCGATCCGCGCCTCGGCTTCGCCGCCGCCTTCACGAGCCACCTCGAGGTGTCGAGCCCGGGCGGACGCGGCTTCGAGCAGACGACCGAGCGCAGTGTCGAGCCCGCCGCTGGCCCCGTAATGAGCTGGACGGACACGATCCGCCGCTCGACGCTTCCGGCGCCCACCGAAAGCACGAGCGAGTGGGACGCCCTCGCGCGCACGCAGACGCTCTCGACCTTCGCGGGCCGCGAGAGCGTCGCTTCCTTCGACGTCCGCGGGCGGCTCGAATCCTCGCGCATCGGCATTCCGGAGCGCAGTAGGCTCCTGAAGGCGTCCGCTTGGCGCAGAGCGATCGGATCTTCGATCCACAGGGACGACGCAGTTGGGCTCGTGCGCGAGCGGAAGCGCGCAGCCCATCAGAGCCCGTCGCGCAGCGGAGCCAGCTTCTCGATGAGTCGCGCCTGGAACTCCTCGGGCGCTTCGATCGGGATGAAGTGCCCCGCGGTCTCGAACCAGACGACCTCGACGCTCGGCGCCTCGAGTCGCTCTGCCCACTCGACCGCGAGCGCGGGCGGCGTGTTGAAGTCGTGGCGGCCCGCGAAGAGGAAGACGGGAACGTCGAGGCGCGGGACGCTGCGGAACAGATCGACGTGCAGGCGATCGGGCAGCAGCACGTCGAGGCTGCGGCGGAAGCACGGGACGAAGCGCAGGCGCGTCGCGAGCGAGTACTCGCGGCCGAAGATCACAGCGGGCAGCACCTCGCGCGCGCGCTGCGTGTCGTGGATCTCGCCGTGGTAGTGGGAGAGCCAGCCGCGCTGGAGCCGGAACTCGCGCTGCGTCGTGTAGGGCGGGTGGATCGTTGCGAGCTCGGCGAGTGCGGCGTCGTTGCCGTCGCGGCGTGCCTGCTCGACGACCCAGTCGTACGAGATCGCCTCTTGCCGGTCGCGATGCACGAGCTGGCCGAGACCGATGTAGGCGGCGAAGAGATCGGGCCGGCGCTGCACCGCGAGCGCGCCGACGAGACTTCCCCACGAGTGGCCGATCAGGAAGATCTTCCGTCCGTCTCCAATCGTCTCGGCGACCTCGATCGTGTCGGCGACGATGCGATCGAGCGAGAGCGTGCTCCAGTCCACGCCCGCGCACGACGCGCCCGCGCCGCGCTGGTCCCAATGCGCGACGACGAAGTGCCCTTCGAGTTCGTCCGAGTAGAGCCGCGCGATCGGAAGCTGCGCGCTGCCGGGACCGCCATGCAGATACAGGAGGACGGGAGCGCGCCGGTCGGCGCCGCGCAGCAGCAGCGTCTGCTCGAAGCCGCCGATCTCGACGCGGCGGAGCTCGGCGATCGCCCCGTCACCCGGGATCGCGCGCGTTCCCGCCGGCAGCAGCGCCCAGAGGCCGAGGGCGAACGCCAGGAGAGCGACGAACCCGCCGACTCCCTTCGCGATGCGGCGCAGCCAACGCTTCAAAGTGCGCGCTCCTCGTTTCGAGTCACACAGATGTTCCACGGTCGGGGACGCCACGCCAGCGGGGCGGCCGACGCAAACCGCGCGCGCTTCGGCGAGAGTGCCGCCGTGCGCAGCGGGATCGCCGGACTCGTCGTGCGCGGGTCGCCGGTCGTGCAGGTGGGGAGCTGCGCGCGACGCCGGGGCTGCGCCGGATCGCGTCGGTCGGGCGCAATCACCCGTTCGCGTTGGAGTAACGGTCAGGCTTCTTCCCAGAGGTCCGGGATGCGGCGGTAGTGGAAGGCGGCGAAGACGAGCGAGATCGCGCCGAGCACGTGCCAGATCGCGTGGCCCTGCACCAAGTGGTTCTCGGGATCGCAGAAGACACCGGTGACGTCGGCGGCCGAGAAGCCGGCGGCGACGGTCAGCGTCGCGAGCGATGCAAAGAACCAGCGGCGGCCCGCCGGCGGCGCGGTGCGCTGGCGCAGCTCCGTCGCGACGATGCCGAGGATCAACACGAACACGATGCCCTGGATCGGGAAGGGCGTGAAGCGCAGCGCCACCGTCAGCGCCGTCAGCGCGAGCACGCTGCCGGCGTACACCGGCCAGAAGCGGCGACGCGACAGCGCGCCGCTGCGCACGAGGTTCAGCCCGAGCAGCAGGTTCGTGAAGACGTACATGCCGAAGAAGTCGAGGACCTGGAGGATCCCCGAAAAGCTCATGTGGTAGACGAGCGAGCTGATGCCGACGACGATCTCCGCCGCGCCGAAGATGCGCAGCGTGCGGTCGCGCTGCCGCGCGCCGAGCCAGAGCAGCGCGAGCCCCGCCAATACGTACGCGAGGTTCGACCACGTGTTCGCGGGTTCGACCACGACCGAGCAGAGCTGCGCCTCGCACCAGCGCACGTTCGGCAGCCACAGCGACGAGAACGGCTCCCACGGGCAGCCGGCTTCGAGCGGGACGATGGGATGGGCCAAGGGCAGCGCCGCGCCTAGAGGTTCAGCTGCTTCGGGGGGCGCACGACGATGTCGGCGATGTTGACTTCGATCGGCTGGGTCACGGCGTAGAGGACCGCCTTCGCGACGTCGTCGGCGTTGCCGAGCACCTGCTTCAGCAGCGGCTGGAGCTTCTCGACGACTTCGTCCGGCAGCCGCTCGCCGCGCTTCACCTGGAGGTCGGCGCCGGTCGCCTTGACGAAGCCGGCGACGAACTCGGGATCGAAGTTGCGCGCGAAGTTCGTCGCGATCGCGCCCGGCATCACGTTGACGACGCGGATCGTGTCGCCCTCGAGCTCCTCGCGCAGCGTCGCCGAGATGCAGTTGACGGCGTGCTTGGTCGCGCCGTAGACGCCCGAGCCGGGCCGCTGCGCCGCGATCGACGAGATGTTGACGATGTGACCCTCGGCCTTGCATGCGCGCATCGCCCGGATCGCCGCCTGCGTGCCGACCAGCAGCGCCAGCACGTTGGTGTCGAGCATCGCGCGCCACTCTTCGGGGTCGAGTTCGGCGATCTTGCCCGGGAACGAGACGCCGGCGTTGTTGACCATGATGTCGAGGCGCCCCGTCTCGGCGGCGGCGCCTTCGACCAGCGCCCGCACCGCGGCGACTTCGCGCACGTCGAGCACGACGACGCGGGCGCTGCCGCCCGCCTTCTCGATCGCGCGCGCGGTCTCGTCCATCGACGAGCGCGTGCGCCCGCCGAGCGTGACGTGCGCGCCGGCGGCGCCGAGCTGCTGCGCGATCGCGCGGCCGATGCCGCTCGACGCGCCGGTGACGACGGCGGTCTTGC
>JALOQG010000391.1 GCA_025453505.1 Myxococcota bacterium
AACGTCGCGAGATCGCGCACCGCCGTGATCGCTCGCACGTCGCGCTCCAGATAGGTCTGGAGATAGGAGCTGAACCACAGCCGCGCCGCCGCCGGACGCGCGATCACTTCGGGATAGGAGCCGCGCAGGAGGGAGACTTTCGGCGTCTCGCGATACGAGAAGGGGAGGAGACGAAGCACGGCTGCGCGGCCGGCCATCGACTCCGTGACCCCTTGCATCAGCGGCGCCTCCTGCGAGCCCGTGAGGATCCACTGCCCCGTCTGGCGCGGTTTGCGATCGATCCGCGAGCGCACGTAGGCGAAGAGCTCCGGGACGTTCTGCACTTCGTCGAAGATCGCCGGAGTGCGCACTTCGTCCAGGAATCCCTGCGGGTCGGAGCGCAGGCGCGCGACGAGATCCGGGTCTTCGAAGAGGAAGTAGTTCGCTTTCGGCAGCATGTGCCGCAGCAGCCAGGTCTTGCCGGCCCGGCGCGGCCCCGTCAGCACGACCGCCGGAAAGGCCCGGAGTGCCCGTGCAATCTGCGTCTCGAGCGCCCGTCCGACGTTTCTCATGTGATGAGAATCCTAAAGTGAAACTTTAAAAACCTCAATCCCCTGCCAGACGCAGGCCGGGGGTCTGCCCGCCGACCCCGAGCCCTCGCCGACTCCCCTCCGCCACGCCATCCTCTCCCCGCCCATGCTCCCTCTCGTCTACTTCGCCTTCCCGATCTTCCTGCTGCTCCTCTACATGGAGCGCGCGCGCTTTCGTGCGCTGAGTTCTGCGGCCGGCGTCGGCTCGATGCGCGGCTACTTCGGCCCCGACACGCGCGCGAGCTTGATGATGGGCGTCGGCAACGTGTTGATCGGGCTCGCGATCGGCGGGGCGGTCGGGGCGGGGTACTTCTGGCTCTACGAGCACCGGCTCTTCGAGATCGGGACCGGGCTGTGGGCGTGGGTGCTGCTCTTCTTCACCGAGGACTGCCTCTACTACTGGTGGCACCGGGCTTCGCACGAGGTGCGCTTCCTGTGGGCGGCGCACGAGAACCATCACTCGAGCCAGTACTTCAACTATTCGACGGCGCTGCGGCAGTCGTACACGACGCCGTTCACGGTGCCGCTCTTCTACTGGGTGCTGCCGCTGCTCGGGTTCCATCCGCTGATGGTGCTGACGCAGATCTCGATCTCGCTGATCTACCAGTTCTGGATCCACACGGAGCTGGTCGGGAAGCTGCCGCGCTGGTTCGAGTTCGTGTTCAACACGCCGTCGCACCATCGCGTACACCACGGGGCGAACGTCGAGTATCTCGACCGCAATCACGCGGGCATCCTGATCCTCTGGGATCGCCTCTTCGGCACCTTCGAGCCGGAGCGCGCGCCGGTGGTGTACGGGCTGACGAAGAACATCGAGACGTTCAACCCGCTGCGCATCGCGTTCCACGAGTGGGCGGCGATGTTCCGCGCGATGGCGCAGGCGGATTCGTGGCGCGCACGGCTCGGCTACTGTTTCGAGCCGCCGGGCTGGAGTCCCGACGGCTCGACGCTGACGGCCGACCAGCTCCGCGCGTCGCTGGCGACGAAGTAGCGCGCGCGTGTCGCGACTCGTTCGCTCTGCGCGCGACGTCGCGCACTGGGACGACACGGCCGACGTGGTCGTCGTCGGGCTCGGCGCGGCGGGTGCGTCGGTCGCGCTCGAAGCCGCGGCCGACGGCGCCGACGTGCTGGTGCTCGAGCGCGCGGCCGCGGGCGGCGGCACGTCGGCGATGTCGGGCGGCGTGCTGTATCTCGGCGGCGGGACGGCGCTGCAGACCGCGTGCGGCTTCGAGGATTCCGCCGAGGAGATGGCGAAGTACTTGCGCGCGTCGGTCGGCGACGCGCCGGATCTCGCGAAGATCGACCTCTACTGCGAGCACTCGGTCGCGCACTACGACTGGCTCGTCGCGCAGGGCGTGCCGTTCAAGCCGGTCTTCTACTACGGCGTGTCGGGCGAGCCGCCGACCGACGACGGGCTCGTGTGGTCGGGATCCGAGCGCGCGCAGCCTTTCTGCGATCTCGCGCGTCCTGCGCCGCGCGGACACGTGCCGGCGATGGAGCACCAGGCCGGGCCGATGCTGATGCGCTCGCTGATCGCGGCGGTCGAACGCAGCCCGGTGCGCGTCGCGGGCGATCACCGCGTGGTGGCGCTGGTGCGCGAGAGCGACGACACGATCGTCGGCGTGATCGCGTCGCACTTCGGGCAGGAGCGCGCGATCCGCGCGCGGCGCGGCGTCGTACTGACCACGGGCGGCTTCATCATGAACGACGCGATGCTCGCCGCGCACGTGCCGGCCGCACTGCGCTGCAAGTTCCGCGTCGGCGCCGAGGGCGACGACGGCAGCGGCATCAAGCTCGGGATCGCAGCCGGTGCAGCGACGCGCCATCTCGACAAGGCGTCGATCTCGCTGCCGGCGACGCAGCCGTGGGGTCTGAAGCGCGGCGTGCTGGTGGACGCGCGCGGCCAGCGCTTCGTCAACGAGGACGCCTACTACGGCCGGCTCGGCGAGTACGCGCTCTTCCACGCCGGCGGCCGCGCGTGGTTGATCGTGGACGACGCGATCTTCGAGAAGCCCGAGTATCCGCGCCGTGTCGCGGCGGTCGGCGAGACGCCGACCGAAGTCGCGCGCGAGCTCGGCCTCCCGCCCGGCGCGCTCGAAGCGACGCTCGCGCTCTACAACGAACACGCGGCACGCGGCGTCGATCCGGTCTTCGCCAAAGCGGCCGAGTACGTGACGCCGCTCGCACGCGCGCCGTTCGGCGCGTTCGACTGCACGGTGGACGCGTCGATCTACGCCGCGTTCACGCTCGGCGGCCTGCACACCGACGTCGACGGCCGCGTGCTCGATCCCGAGGGCGACACGATTCCCGGTCTCTTCGCCGCCGGCCGCGCGACGTCGGGCCTCTCGGTCGGCGGCTATTCGAGCGGCCTCTCGCTCGGCGACGGCACCTTCTTCGGCCGCCGCGCGGGAAGGGCGGCGACGGGGAACGCTTCTTCACGGTCGTCGTGAACGGTGGGGCACCGCGCTGCGGGCGCGTCGGGCGCGCTAGATTGGGTCCACCCGCAGGAGGCGCCCGCCATGCGTAAGTTCACTGCCGTCATTCAGAAGTGCGCCGAGACAGGTCTCTATGTAGGACACGTTCCCGGACTCCCCGGCGCACACTCGCAAGGAGCGACTCCCGACGAGCTCGCTGTCAATCTGCGCGAAGTCATCGAGTTGCTCATCGAAGAGGGCGACGTACGACTCGAATCGGAGTTCGTCGGCACGCAGCAGATCGCCATCCCCTGATCGTGGCGAAGCTTCCCGTCTTGAAGCCCCGCGAGGTCATCGCGCTCCTGCGCACACTCGGCTTCGAGGA
>JALOQG010000392.1 GCA_025453505.1 Myxococcota bacterium
GCCACAAGGTGAGCACGAACGATCCGCTGCGCAGCTCGAACGTGGGCTCGGGAAGGCCCGCCTCCGCGCACAGGTCGATCATCTTCAGCGTGCCGGAGCCGAGCTTCTCGATGTAGCCGGTGAGATAGAGCGACTCGGCGAGCAGCGGGTTGTTCGGGATCGAGGCGTGATCGCCGTGCAAGTCTTCGAGCGTCAGCGTTCCGGGGAGCGCGCCGGGGTTCCAGATTTCGAGCCGATCTGCGAGCAGGCGCACCTCGACGGACGCGTTGCTGTAGTAGTCGCGGTGTGCGAGCGCATTGACGACGGCCTCGGCGACGGCAGCCGGTGGAAGCTCGTAGCGGCGCGGCGCGACGAGGCTCTCGGACCGTTCACCGATGCTGCGGTGGATCTTGCCGAGCACGAAGTCCGTGGCCTGATCTGCCTGTTCGAAGAGATCCCCCGTGTAGTTGTGCTGGGAAGCGAACGGTCGCCCGTAGGTCGTGCCGTGCGCGCGCGCGGTCGAGGAACCAATCGATGCGCTTGCGTGAGAGATCGGCGAGCTTGGCGCGCTCGCATGCGCTGGTGTCGAAGGGCGCGATGGGTAGCGCGCCGCGGCGGGAAAGCAGATCGACGAGGCTCTTGTAGACCTCGGTGGTGAGAGCGCTCGCGTCCTCGACGCGGCGGCGGATCAGGCCGGTGCTCGCCTTGCGGACGAGCTTTCTCATCTTCTGATGCCGACGCTTCTCGTCCGAGCCCCAGACGTAGACCAGGCGCGTCTTGCGGAGCCTGGTGGCCGCGTCGTACTCGCGTTCGGTCGGCGAGACGCCGCTTCGATCCTCGTAGCCGTACTCGTACCCGAAGAGGCCGAGGTAGACGTCGCAGCGCTTCACCTGGTCGAGGTAGGCCGACTTCGCGTCCTGGTCCCGCGCCGGCAACTCCTCGAACAAGAAGACCTCCGCGACGTATTTCGAGAGCAACGCGTCGCCGAGCAGGAACGCCTTCAGATCCCGGCGCAGCGGCTCGAACTCCTTCTGCACGCTGGAGACGAAGATGCGGAGACGCGTCGCAGGCATCGTTGCTACGGCGCTCCCATCGCTACGCGCTCGATCCTCGCGGCGAAGTTCCCCTCCACGTTCGCTCCGAAGTCGGACTCGATCTGGTAGACGTCGGCAAACTCCGCGAAGGCCCGCCGGCCGAACCCACGGAGTCGGTTCAGGATCGGGCGCTCGAAGAATTGGTTTCCGGTCACGCGTCCGCCGGGTGGGAGATCGGAGGCGGCAGTCTCGCTCGGATGCCGGCGGCTCTGCAACCGAGCGCTACACGCATCATGCGACACGATCGAGTCGTCGCAGTGCTGACCCTCGAAGGAGACCAGGCTCGCGGAGCTTCTAGCGCAGCCACCCCGGCGGAACGCCGCTCCTGCGGGCGCTCTCTTCGAAGTCTTCGACGGCCGCGCGCGACTCGTCCTGGTCGAGGCGCTCCTCGTCGCAGCGCGTGATCGCGACGCCGCGCAGGCGGCCGCGGCGATCCTGCGTGATGACGGCATCGATGCCGTCGTAGGCGGCGGGGGCTTCGCGTTCTTCGCAGGCGGCGAGCGCCGCCTCGGCGCGTTCGACGGCGCGTTCGAGCGCGGCCATCTCTTCGCGCCATACCGTTTGCGTGCGGCCGCCGATCAGGTCTGCGTCCTGCGCGTGAGCGAGGTCGCCGGCGGCGGAGAGACACAGGAGTGCGAGCGCGGCTGCGATTCGCATGCACGCCGGATCGGAGCGCCGCGGCGGGCGCTTGAATCGCGCGGCTACGCCGGCACGTCGGGCGTCGGCTGCTCGTGCACCGGGATCTCGTCGGGCAGGCCGCCGAGCGCGACGGCGATCTTCGAGAAGCCCATGAAGAGCGCGACGCCGGCGGCGAGTTCCGCGCGCTCTTCCGGCGTGAACGCCGCGGCGAGTTCGTCGCAGGCCTCGGGCGACGGCGCGCCCGCCTCGTCGTGGAAGGCGTCGACGAGCGCGAGCGCCGCCTTGTGCCGCGGCGCGAGATCGCGCGCGGCCCAGTCGTCGCGGATGCGATCGACGATCGACTCGGTGAGCCCCGCCTCGCGCGCGCCGGCGAAGCGGATCGCCTTGCAGATCGGGCAGTCGATGCGACGCGCGTTGCGGATGCGCGCGACTTCCTTGGTCGCGGGATCGACGACGCCGCGGCTCCACAGCACGCCGTAGAGGCGCAGGAACGCGTGCAGCGACTCGGACTGCAATGCGAGCGGGCTCGCCTGGATCGGATCGCTCGACGTCGTTTTCGGCGGCGCGACGCGCGGCGCCTTCACGGCTGCGTCTCCGCGTAGCGTGCGAAGCGCGAGAAGCCGTCGAGGATCGCGAGCGCTTCGACGAACGCGACGAGACCGGCGTCGCCGAGGGCGTCCTTCACGGCGTGCGCGTCGGCGTCGCTGATCTGCTGCGCGTCGAGTACGAACTGCTCGGCGAAGCGCAGGCAGGCGCGTTCGGTCGCGTCGAAGAGATCGTCGTGCTTCCACCACGCGTCCAGCGCCGCGCGCTGACGCGGATCGATCGCCGCGCGCGCGTCGCGCATCGCGTCGCACACGTCGGGCACGCCGGCGCCGAGCATCTGCGCGATGCGCGCGCGCGCGAGTTCGAGCAGCCGCGGATCGACGAGACGCTTCTCCCAGAAGAGCCGCGCGAAGTCGCGCCACGCGGCGTGCAGCTCGGGACGCCGTGCGAGGAGTCGTTCGAACGAGGTCGCGGGATCCGCCGTCGGCATCGGGCCGACCATACCTCGACGCGCATCGGATCGGGTTATGCTGCCCGGGCGGGGGACCCGAGGAGGCGACCGATGCGTTGGCGCGGCGGACGGCGGAGCGAGAACGTCGAGGATCGGCGCGGCGCGCGTTCGCCGATGGGCGGCGGGATCCGCCTCGGCGGCGGCACCTTGATCGTGGTGCTGATCGGCGCGTGGCTCTTCGGCGCCAATCCCATGACGTTGCTCCAGATCTTCCTCGGCTCGGGCGGCCTCTCGGCCGGCGCTCCCGACGCCTCGTACCAGGATTCCGGCGCGCCGCCGCCCGATCCGAACGACGAAGGCGCGCAATTCGTATCCGTCGTGCTCGGCGATACGGAAGACGCCTGGACGGAGATCTTCGCCTCGGGCGGCGAGCGCTACGTGCCGCCGAAGCTCGTGCTCTTCACCGGCGCGGTGCGATCCGCGTGCGGCATGGCGCAGGCCGCGATGGGCCCGTTCTACTGCCCGATGGATCAGAAGGTCTACATCGACCTCGCCTTCTACCGCGAGCTGCGCGACCGCTTCCGCGCACCGGGCGACTTCGCGCAGGCGTACGTCATCGCGCACGAAGTCGGCCATCACGTCCAGACCCTGCTCGGGA
>JALOQG010000393.1 GCA_025453505.1 Myxococcota bacterium
AGGAACGCGTGCCGCATCTCGGCCTCCGACCAGTAGAGCGGCAGACGGTCGTAGCCGAAGCGGCCGTCCGCGCCGATCTCGATCGGGAAGATCTCGCTCATGTCGTGCATGTAGAGCGCGAGCAGATGCTCGAGCAGCGGCGTCGCGTCCTGCGTCGCGCGTTCCAGCCGGACCGTGCGTGACGGCTCCAAGAATCACTTCCCTTCGAACGGGCCGTCGCTGCGCGCGAAGAGCAGCGAGGCGAAGAAGACGACGTGCGCGAGGTTGGGCGCTGCGGGCACGAGGAAGGATCGCCCGATCTCCCACGGAAGGCCCGCTGCGCCGAGCAGCAGCGTGACCGCCGCGGGGTTCAGCCACGCGACCGGGCGCGGCAGCGCCCGCGATCCCGCCGCGCCGGCCCGAATCACGACGACGGAGGCGGCGAGCACGAGCAGCGACGCGAGCGCCCACGCGATCCGGAGCGCCGGTCCCGCAGCGGCGACCGCTTCGAGCGGCGCAGCGGAGCCGGTCGCGCCGCGGATCGCGAGCGCCGTGCCGGCGTGGATGCCCGCGCCGATCATCGCCGCGCCGATGCCACACGCGAGGACGACGCGCGCGCCTCGTCGCGAGACGGCTCCGATCGCGCTCGCGACTGCGCCGTAGCCGAGCGCATAGAGTGGGATCGCGCCGACGCCGAGCGCCGCTCCGACCGCCAGCGCGAGCGCGGGCGGCGGCGGCAGCGCGAGCTCCGCGCGTCCGGCGTTCGCCACGTAGAGCATCAGCAGATCGCCCAGCGTCGCGACCACGGCGGCGGCCGTCGCGATCGTCAGCGAGGTCCGCGCGCTCACGTCGCCCGCGTCGCGTCGTGCGCTGCCCGGGCGAGAATCAGCGCGACGCGAGCAGCCACGCGTATCCCTCGCGCAGGATCTCCCGGCCGCCGCTCTCCTGCACGTCGCCGTG
Source organism: Myxococcota bacterium (assembly GCA_025453505.1). Lineage (GTDB taxonomy): Bacteria > Myxococcota_A > UBA9160 > UBA9160 > PR03 > PR03. The sequence continues at coordinate 940 of JALOQG010000393.1, forward strand.
CGCGACCACGACCCGGTCGAAGTCCCACGCGAGGATGCGCTCGAGGCTCTCGCGCGCCGCGCGGCGGTCGCGGATCAGCAGCGGGTCGAGCTTCGTGGGACCGAGTTGCCCGTAGCTTCGAATCAGTCGCATCAGCACGCGCGTCGGGGCCGCGGCCGTCGGGCCGAAGTTGAAGGCGAGATCGCACGTGATCAGCGTGCGGCTCGCGCGGTGGAAGAACACCACCTCGTTCTCGTAGGGCCGCCCGGCGAAGAAGACCTGATCGACTTCACCGCGCCATTCCGCGGGCGCCTAGTCCGTGAGAATCGCTTAGTACACCAGATCGGGACGCTTGCGTTCGAGCCCGGGCGCGATCCAGAGCCGCGCTTCCGGGTAGGTTTTCGCGACGTCGCCGGCGTACAGGTGGTGCACGCGGTTCGGCGCGACCACGAAACACACGCGGCCGATCGCGTCGAGCTGCGCGCGAAGCGCGGCGTCGAGAGCCACCGGGGAGTGGAGCAGCAGCCGTTCGTCCGCGAGGCGGATGACCGTCATGCGCGTTCCGACCGGAAGCCCGAAGAACGACTGCGGCCGCTCCGCGACCCAGAGGTTCTCGGCGAGCGGCCGCAGCGGCGCGTGGGTCATCCTACGGGAATCCGCTCGCCGGCTTCGGGTCGAGCCGCACGAAGTAGCGCGGCGGGAAGCCCGTGAGGATCCGGAACACCAGCGGCAGGCGGTGCTCGGCGTCCACGCGAGCGTGCTCCGCGCCGCTGACCGGCACCGCGCGATAGTCGCCCTTCGCGCCGTCGATCGTCGCCTGCACGTCCGGATTCTCGAGCGCGCGTTCGTACCAGGCACGCGGCCAATGGTTGGCCGCCACGTAGAGCTTTGCGCCGCTCGTGAGCCGCGACACGACGCGATCCCGCGCGCTGCCGTCCGGCTCGAACGTCGTGATCACGAGCGTCGACTCGTTGGCGGGCTGCAAGAACCCGATGAACGACTCGAACACGACGACGACGCCCACGTAGACCAGCGCGAAGACCACGATGATCTTCAGGATTCTCATCATCCCTCCTCGGGGTGCCTCTTGCGGCGATGCTCGAATGGATACCACGCGCCCGCGTCAGCGTCGCAGGAGTGCGACACCCACGACGATCAGCGCGAAGCCGGCGAACCGCGTCAGCGACACCGGCTCGCGCGGTACCCCCAGCATCCCGAAGTGATCGATCGCGAGCGCGGCGATGCCCTGCCCGAGCACCATCAGCGCGACCGCCGGGCCGGCGCCGATCCGCGGCAGAACGAACGCAGCCGCGAGGATCACCGCGAAGCCGCAGAATCCGCCGACGTAGTAGAACCACGGCGTGTCCGCCGGAAAGAAGGTTCCTCGCGCGCCGCTCGCGACGAAGAAGCCGAGCGCGCCGATCAGCACGATGCACGTGTTGAGCACCAGCGCCGCGCCGAGCCCGGCGCGCGTCGCGAGCCCCCCGTTCGCTGCAGCCTGCAGCGCCGTGGCGATTCCCGCTCCGACGGCGGCGAGCGCGAAGAGCAGCTTCATCGTCTCCCCTCGTCTGATGCGGGTGCCCGCAACCCGAGACGTCGCTGCAGGCTGCGTCGGTCAGAACGCGTAGGGGCCGCCGCGCTCCAGCGACCGCTTGTAAGCGGGTCGCTGATGGATCTGCTGGAGGAAGCGCTCGAGGTTCGGGAAGTGGCCGAGCCCGTAGAGCAGGCGCGTCGCCTGGATCGCGAACGAGAGCTGGATGTCGGCGGCGGTCAGCGCGTCGCCGACGAACCACGTGCGGCCCGCGAGCTCGGAGTCGAGCCAGCCCATGTGCGTCTCGATCTCGCTCGCGATGCGCGGCGCGAGCGGCGCGCCCGCTTCGCCGAGCCGGCCGACGTAGAGCCGCAGCATCACCGGCAGGATCGCCGAACCCTCGGCGTAGTGCAGGAACTGCAGGTAGCGCACGTAGTCCGGCGACGACGCCGACGGCGCGAGCCGTCCGTTGCCGTACTTCCCGACCAGGTACTCGAGGATCGCGCCCGACTCGATCACCACCGTCTCGCCGTCCTTCACCACCGGCGACTTCCCGAGTGGATGGATCTTCTTGAGCGACTCGGGTGCGAGGTTCGTCGTCGCGTCGCGCTGGTAGTGGACGATCTCGTACGGCAGCTCCAGCTCTTCGAGCAGCCAGAGGATGCGCTGCGAGCGGGAGTTGTTGAGGTGGTGGACTTCGATCACGGAGAGTCTCCTGGGGCAAGCGCCCCCGACCTTAGGCCAGCGGTCGGATTTCACGAAGTGACGCGAGCCCTGACCTACGCGGCCACCGGCTCGAGCATGAATGCCCGCGTCGGTTCTAGTGCTGCGAGATGCAGGCGAAGCACGGCGGCGAAGCGCCGGGCGCGCACGGCGCCCGTTCGCAGACGCCGAGCGGGCCTTCCGGGAGCTGGCATT
>JALOQG010000047.1 GCA_025453505.1 Myxococcota bacterium
AGCACGCGCAGGCCCGTCGCGCGCGCGAGCTGCGTGCAGAGCGCGCGGTGCGAGCCGACGCCGCCCGCGTTGTACGAGCCGCCGTGGAAGTAGACGAGCGCGCGATCCGCGTCGGCGTCCGGCGCGATCGTCCACTCTGCGGGCACGCCGCCCGCAGAGACCGGTTCGTAGCGCACGTCGGGCGGGCGCTGGAAGAGCGCGGCGGCGGCGTCGAGCCGCGCGCGCATCGTCGCGACGCCGGCGGGCGCTCCGAAGTCGAGGCTCGCGAGGATTTCGCGGACCTTGCGGATCTCGGCGCTCGGCATCGGGAACTCCTTCCGGCCGCGCGTCAGCGCAGCGCCAGCTCGACGAGTTGATCGACGAAGGACCCGCCGAGCCACGAGCCGATCGGGATGGCGAGATACAGGACGAAGCGGCGCAGCGTCGGCGCGTCGAGCAGCCACTCGGGGACGTCCGACACGAGAGTGCGCCAGGCGACGAGGTCGGCGATCGTACCGGCCTCGGCGTTCGCTCCCTGCTCGGCGCGCGCGCGGCGCAAGGCGGCGTCGCAGCGCTCGAGCTCGGCGCGCTTTTCCGCCTGGATCGCGCGGCGCGCGCCGCGCAGCGGCGAGAGCAGGGCGGTCGCCGCTGCGACGAGCGCGGCCAGGGCCGCGATCGTGACCACGGTGAAGAGTCCCCGTTTGTCGTAATCGAAGAGATAGAGCGCGAGCACCGACATCAACCCGACGACGAGCAGCGCGAAACGCAAACCCTGACGCGTGAGCGGCGCGAGCGGGCGCAGGTCGAGCAGATCCACGCGCACGAGCTCGCCGACGCGCGAAAGGCGTCGCGACTCCGCGCCGACCGAGTAGATGAAGCGTCCCGCGAACCAGCCGAGCGACGGCAGCAGGATGCGCTGGAAGATCGACTCGGTGCCGTGCATCCAGATTGCCCACGCGTAGAGGTCGCGGTCGATCCAGAACGGGATCGCCACGGCCAGCGCGACGCCGATCCAGCCGGCGATCCGCAGCCGCCTCGCGTCGAAGCGGCCGGCCTGCGCGCGCAACGCGTCCACCGTCTCCGGCGTGGCGCGAAGCTGCGGCGCGAGCGCGGCGATCGTGGCGCGCGTCGAGCGCACGCCGTCCGCGAAGGCCGCGGGCAGATACGCGACGAGCAGGATCATGACGAGCGCGATCCGGAAGTTGACCTGCGCATCGAGGACGCGGTGGGGCGGCCCGTCGCCCGCGAGCAGCGGGAAGCGGCCGAAACTCCACTCGGCCGCGAAGAAGAGCACGAAGAGGCCGATCGCGAGCGCGAGCGCGAGCCGCCACGGCGACCACGGCGGCGTCTCGGCGAGTCGCTGCGTCCAGGGCGCATCGGCGAGGGCGCTCGAAGCGGCGGTCATGGCGCGGGAGGGTACCCGCTCGCGTTCGTGGCGGCGCGGCCCGTCGCTGGCGTAGCCTCGCCCGCCGTGGCGATTCCGGCCCCTCGCGCGCGCGTCGAGCTCCGATCGCCGGCGTGGTCGCGCGCCGCGGTCGGAACGTCGGTCGTATTGGCGCTCGCCGCCGTGTCGCTCGTGGGCCTTCCGAGCGCGATGGTGTGGTCGGGTCTCTCGCCCGCCGACTGCACGGAGTACTGCGAGGCGCAGACGCGCTGCGGCCCGCTCGCCACACGGGCGGCGGTCCAGCAGCCGCTCAATTCGTGGTCGAATCTCGGCTTCCTCTTCGTCGGATTGCTCGCGCTGCGGCCGCCGATCTCGGCGCTCTCCGCGCTCTTCGCCGTCTCGTGTGCGTTGCTCGCGACCGGGAGCTTCTTGTTCCACGCGAGCGTGACCCGCGAGATGCAATGGCTCGACATGGTCGGGACCTACGCCGCGCTCGTCGCCGTGATCGCGCGCGGCGCCGTCGCGGCCTTCGGCGTGCGGCCCGCGCTCGCGATCGCCGCGGCGCTCGTCGCCGATCTCCTCTTCGCGCTCTTCAAGTGGTCGATCCCGGGCACCGTCGCGTTGCCGTTGCTGATCGTCGTCGCGAGCGTGCCGATCGTGCGCATGGTCCGCAGCGGACGCCGCTCCGCGCGCGCCGCGCTGCTGCCCGGATCGCTGATGCTGCTGGCGGTCGTGTTCCGCCAGCTCGACGTCGCCGGCGTGTGGTGCCTGCCCGAGAGCCGCGTCTATCAGGGGCACGCGCTCTGGCACCTGCTGACGGCCGCGTCGCTCGGCGCGGTGTTCTTCTTCTTCGAGAACGCGCCGGCGGAGGCGCGAACGTGACGCGCTACGCCGCCGATCTCGCCGCCGTGCGGGCCGCCGCCGCGCGCGTTGCCGGCCGTGCGAAGCGCACGCCGATCGCGCGCTGCGGGACGCTCGACGCGCTCGCCGGCCGCTCGCTCTTCTTCAAGTGCGAGCAGTACCAGAAGAGCGGCTCCTTCAAGTTCCGCGGCGCGTGCAACGCGGTCGAGTCGCTCGACGCCGCAGCGGCGCAGCGCGGCGTCGCGGCGCACAGCTCGGGCAATTTCGCGCAGGCGCTCGCACTCGCGGCCCGCGCGCGCGGCATCGACGCGCATCTCGTGATGCCGTCGAATGCGCCCGCGGTGAAGAAACACGCGGTGCTCGGCTACGGAGCGCGCGTCGTCGCGTGCGAGCCGACGCTGGCTGCGCGCGAAGCGGCGCTCGCGGAGGTTCTCGCGGAGACCGGCGCGACGCCGCTCCACCCCTACGACCACGACGACGTGATCGCGGGGCAGGGGACCGCGGCACTCGAGATGCTCGAAGACGTCCCGGATCTCGATGCGATCGTCGCGCCGGTCGGCGGCGGCGGACTCGTGTCGGGACTCGCGATCGCGGCGACCGCACTGCGCCCGGGCATCCGCGTCTTCGCGGCCGAGCCGGCCGGGGCCGACGACGCCGCGCGTTCGAAGCGCGCCGGACGCGTGATCCCGATGGAGCGGCCGGTCACGATCGCCGACGGCCTGCTCACGAGCCTGGGCGAGCGGACCTGGCCCGTAGTGCGCGATCTCGTCGAGGACGTGGTCGTCGTCTCGGAGGCGGAGATCGTCGCGGCGATGCGGCTGGCTTGGGAGCGCGGCAAGCTGCTCGTCGAGCCGAGCGCCGCCGTGGCGCTCGCGGCCGTGCTCGCGGAGCCGTTCCGCACGCGGTCTGGACTCGCGCGCGTGGGCGTCGTGCTCTCGGGCGGAAACGTGGACCTCGACCGGCTGCCATGGGCGGCGCGCTGAAGGAGAACCGATGCAGGAGCTGACGCGACTCGACGCGATGGCGCAGGCCGAGCTGGTGCGACGCGGCGAGGTGTCGCCGCGCGAGCTGGTCGACGCCGCGATCGCACGCATCGAGAAGACGAATCCCGCCGTACACGCGGTCGTGTCCACGGCCTTCGATCGCGCGCGCGATGCCGCCGTCGCGCTCGAGGCCGAAGCGAAGCGCGGCGCGAAGCGACCCTTCCTCGGCGTTCCGTTCCTGATGAAGGACATCGGCGGCCAGGAGGCCGGTGCGCCGTACCACATGGGCATGAAGTGCCTGAAGCGCGCACAGTGGACGGAGGCGGCGTCGAGCCACTTCACGGAGAAGCTGTACGCGGCGGGCTTCGTCTCGCTCGGCCGCACCAACACGCCGGAGCTCGCGCTGCTGCCGACCACCGAGCCCGAGGCGTACGGCGCGACGGCGAATCCCTGGAACCTCGGCCACAGCGCGGGCGGATCGAGCGGCGGCGCGGCGGCGGCCGTCGCGGCCGGCATGGTTCCCGCGGCGCACGCGAGCGACGGCGGCGGATCGATCCGCATCCCCGCTTCGCATTGCGGGCTCGTCGGCCTCAAGCCGACCCGTGCGCGCGCGTCGTTCGGACCGGCTGCGGGCGAACGCTGGAGCGGCTTCTCGTGCGAACACGTCGTGTCGCACAGCGTGCGCGATACCGCGGCGATCCTCGACGTCGTCGCCGGCCGCATGCCCGGCGATCCGTACTCGGCGGCGCCGCCGTCGCGTCCGTATCTGCAGGAGATCGGGGCCGATCCGGGCCGGCTGCGCATCGGCGTGCTCGCGGGTTCGCCGCGCGAGGGCGTGCAGGTCGATCCCGCTTGCAGCGAGGCCGCGCGCATCGCGGCGCGCGCGCTCGCATCGCTCGGGCACCACGTCGAGGAATCGAGCCCCGAGGCGTATGCCGACACGCAGGTGGGACGGTCGTACGTCACGCTGGTCGCGTCGAACATCGCCCGCTCGCTCGACGCGGTCGGCGAGAAGCTCGGCCGCACGCTGGTGCCGGACGACGTCGAGAACACGACGTGGGCCGTCGCGCAGATCGGCCGCGCGACGACCGCGCCGGCGTATCTCGCGATGCTGGAGTGGGCGCACGCGTTCGGCCGCCGCATGGCGGCGTGGTGGGAAGGCGGCTTCGATCTGCTCGTCACGCCCGTCACGGCCGAGCCGCCGCCGCCGCTCGGCCAGTTCGTGTCGCCGCCCGACGTGCCGCTGAAGGCCTATCTGCGCGCGGCGCCCTTCGGCGCCTTCACGTTCCCGATCAATCTGACCGGGCAGCCTGCGATCTCGCTGCCGCTGCACCATACGGAGTCGGGTCTGCCGGTCGGCGCGATGCTGACGGCCGCGTACGGCCGCGAGGATCTGCTCCTGCGCGTCGCGGCGCAGCTCGAGCAGGCGGTGCCTTGGCGCGAGCGCCGGGCGCCCGGCTACGCCTGAGCGGCGACCGCCGGCTGCATGCGCGCCGCGATCTCCGCGGCGCTCGGGTCGGCCACCGGGAACGGCGCCACCTTCGCGCGCGCGTCGGCGTGCGCGTCGTCGAGCAGGGTCGTCGCATCGAGCGCTTCGGCGAGCAACGCCTGCACGGACGGCTCGAGCAGGAACGAAACGTGCGATCCCTGGTACCAGACGACGCGCGGCCGATCCCAGTGGTGCCAGAGGTCGAGCGCGTGGTGCGGCGGAGCGAGCCGGTCCGCGACGCCCGCGTAGATGTAGCGGCGCGCATGTCCGATCTGAGGCGGCATCGCGAGCGGCGACACGACGCGCAGCGCCTGCCCGATCTCGGACGTCGGGAACCCGAGCCACTCCGCGGCGCGCAGCAGTGCGGGCGGCACGTGCGCGCGCGCGAGATCGAGGAAGCACGCGGCGGGAATGCCGAGCACGACGCGCTCGATGCCCGGCTCGAGCGCCGACAACAACGCCGCCGTGTAGCCGCCGAGCGACACGCCGTGCACGCCGATCGCCGGCGCGCCCTGGTGGCGCAGCCACGCGAGCAGGCTGCGCAGGTCCCACACCGCCTGCGCCTGCGCGTGGATCGTGTCGAGGAAATCGCCCGAGAGGTAGCCGTCGCCGCCGCGCCGGCCGCAGGTGCGCGGGCCGTGGAACGGCATCACGAAGATCGCGACGTTGAGTCCGAGCGTGTGATGCAGCCACTGCGCGCGGAAGCCCGCGAAGTCCACGCTCGGCCGGCCCATGCGATAGCCGGGCACGCACACCACCCACGGCCGCTGCGGTCCGGGATGTCGCAACACCCACGCGTGCGCCGTGTGATTGCCTTCCTGTTGCAGCCAGCGCGCCGCGCCGGGCTCGTCCGGGAGCGGCGCGTAGCCGCTCTCGAAGGAGAGATGCGAGAACGCGACGTGCGCCATGCGCGCGCTCCGCTCGCTGACGCGCGCGGCCGGCGGGGTGCGGTGATACGACGCGGGATCCGCGAGCCAGCCGCGCCGGTCGAAGAGCGCGCAGGCTTCGTCGAGTTCGCGTCGCGCGCGGGCCCACTCGGTGCGGCCCATCGCGAGCACGCTGCTGGCGGCTTCGGTGGCGAAGAAGAACTCGTCGAGCGCGACCTTGAACGCGAGCGACGCCGACCGCTCCGCGCTGGGTGTGTCGTCGCGCTGCGGTGCGAGAGCGCGACCCGCCCAGCGCAGTCCGAGCACCCCGGGCAGCGCGGCTGCGCGCAGGCCCGCTTCCATGCCGAGCCAGAGCCCCTGCTCCAGCTTCCCCTTGAGATCTTCCAGTCCCGCAAGAGCATCCGCGACGACGGCCAAGCAAGCACCCCGTTGCAGCGTCTTACGCCCCTCGGGCCCCCGCCGTCAAGCTTCTTCCGCGTGCGTCCAGAATCGGCAACGGGCCCGCCGACGCGCAGGGATCAAGCGAGATCCGATCTCGACGCGGCCCGCTCCGCGCGCTCTGCGAGCGTGTGCTCGTCGCGCTCGATGTGACGAGAAGCAACGAAGATGCACACGAGCGCGACGGCGTTCGCCGCGAGGCCGCTGAGCAGCGCCGTACGCAGCCCGAACGCATCCGAGAGCTGACCGATCGTGTACGGGCCCATCGCGAGTCCGACGAAGGTGACGACGAGCAGGTACGCGGCCGACGCCGTCGCGCGCATGCGCGGCAGCACGAGGTCCTGCACGGTGGAGGCGCCGACGCCGATCCACATCGAGCCCGCCATCGAGAGGGGCACGTTGAGTGCGAGCGCCAGCGTCGTGTTCCCGGTCGAGAGCATCCAGGGCAGCACCGGCGCGGGTAGCAACGTCGCGAGCAGCGCGAGATGGAAACGGCCGCGCGGCGAACGCCTGCGCCACGCGTCCGCAAGTACGCCACCGATCGCGACGCCGAGCCAGCCCGAAGCGGCCGCCGTGCCGCCGAGTACGAGCCCGGCCTGCTCGACCGGGACGCCGTGCACGCGCAGGAAGAACGGCGTCGTCCAGTAGCCGACGCCGTAGCCCGTGAAGGCGAGCAGGCCGAAGCCGAGCGCCGACCAGCGCAGCGTCGGCGTGCCGAGGATCAGCGCCGCGCTCTGGCGATCGCGCAGGTGCAGCCCCTGCGCCCACGAGAAGGCGGCGTAGCAGCCGACCGCCATCGCGATCCACTGTGCAGTGTCGCCGGTCCACGCGATCAGCAGCGCGGCGCCGGTGGTGAGCAGGGCGGCCGCGGCGAGATTGATCGCGATGCCGCGTGCGCCCGCGCCGGCATGCACGAGCGTCCAGAGCGTGAGCGGCGGCAGCACCGCCGCCAGCTCGCGGCCGGCGACACGGAACGGATGCGGCTCGACGGCGCCGTCGCCGCGCGCGTGCACCGCGTCGAACGCGCCGCGCTTCGGCTCGCGCAGCGTCGCGACCCAGAGCGAGAGTAGGAGACCCGGCAGGCCGACGACGAAGAAGGCGACCTGCCAGCCGCGCAGCCCGAAGGGCGCCGTGGCGTCGGGGAAGGCGGCGTCCCAGCGGCCGACGATCTGGCCGCCGATCATCAGGCCGAGACCGGCGCCGATGTAGATGCCGCTCGAGTAGAGCGCGAGCACCGTCGCGCGTCGCGCGGCCGGGTAGTAGTCGGAGAGCAGCGAGAACGCTGCGGGCGACGCGCCCGCTTCGCCGACGCCGACACCGATGCGCGCCGCCGCGAGCTCGCCGAAGTTGCGCGCGAGACCCGACACCGCCGTCATCGCGCTCCAGAACGCCAGCGACACGGCGATCAGCGAACGCCGCGTCCACACGTCGGCGAGGCGTCCGAGCGGAATCCCGAAGAGCGCGTAGAAGACCGCGAAGGCGGTGCCGTAGAGGAAGCCCATCTCGGCGTCGCGCAGGCCGAGGTCGCGCTTGATCTCGTCGTTCAGGATCGAGAGGATCTGGCGATCGATGAAGTTGAAGACGTAGACGAGCGTGAGGACGCCGAGCACGTAGTGCGGATAGGCGCCGCCCGTCGCGGATCCGCCGGGAGTGACGGGCGCACTCATCCGCGCATTCGCCGCTGCAGCCAGTCGAGCAGCAGGCGGTTCAGCTCCTCGGGGCGTTCCTGCTGCGTCCAGTGACCGCAGCGCTCGATCGTCTGCGTCTCGAGATCGCGGCACAGCATCGGCATCGCGGCCGCCATTTCGGGGCGCAGCACGGGATCCCACGCCGCGCACACCATCAGGCTCGGGACGTCGATCGGCTTCGCGCCGATGGCGGGCGCCGTCTCCCAGTTGCGATCGAAGTTCCGGTACCAGTTGATGCCGCCGCGGAAGCCGGTGCGGCCGAAGACGGCGGCGTAGTGGGCGCGATCGGCGGGCGTGCCGATCGGCTCGCCGAAGGATTCGAGCGCCGCGAGATCGCGAAACGGATTCATGTCCATCTCCGGACCCGCCCGCTGCGCGAGTTCCTCGAGCGGCACGCCGCCGCGCAGCAGCTTCTCGAAGACGAGCGCCGGATCGCGATCGAGCACGCCTTCGGCGACGCCCGGCTGCTGGAACCAGAGCATGTAGAGCTTCTCGTCCTGGCCGCCGACCATCGCCCGCATGAGTTGCGTCGGCGCGAGCGGCGTGCGCGGCGTGAGGGGCGTGTTCACGCCGACGACGCCCGCGACGCGATCCGGGTGCAGGTACGGCATCGCCCACACGACGAAGCCGCCCCAGTCGTGGCCGACGAAGACCGCCTTCTCGATCTCGAGCGCGTCGAGCAGGCCGACGAGATCGCCGCACAGGTGATGGATGTCGTACGCGTCGATCGGCTCGGGCCGGTCGCTCGCGCCGTAGCCGCGCTGATCGGGTGCGATTGCGCGGAAGCCCGCGCGCACGAGCGGATCGAACTGGTGTCGCCACGAGTAGCCGAGTTCCGGAAAGCCGTGCGAGAAGACGACGGCAGGTCCGCTGCCTGCGTCGTGCACCGACAGCGTGATGCCGGGCTCGCGCGTGCCGTCGGGGAGGCACAGTTCGGGAAGCGCGATGCGGCGCGGGGCGGGGAAGGGCATCCGGTCTCCTCATCCGTCGGCGCCAGCCGCGGCGCGCCGCAGTATACGAGCGATGGCGTCCCGGGCGAAGCGAAACGGTGCGTGACTCGGAGCGGGCGGCGGGAGCGGGTCGCCGGGATGGGTCCTAGCTTCGTCGCATGCCTCCCGACGCCCGGCTCGCCGTTCGCGAGATTCCCGCGCCGCCGCGCTGGGAGGTGCTGCGCGCGTCGGTCGCCCGCAAGCGCGGGGCCTGGCTGCTCGAGAGCGCGCTCGTCGACGGCCGCCTCGGCCGCTGGTCGTTCGCGGGCGCCGCGCCGTGCGCGCTCGCTCGATCTTCCGGCGACCGCACCGAGATCGAGCCGCTGCGCGCGGACGCGACGCTTTCGCGCCGCACGCTGCCCGGCGATCCGTTCGAGGCGCTGCGCGCGCTCGTGCCGCGCGCCGCTGACGTCGAAGTCGCGCCGCCCTTCGCGGGCGGCGCGGTGGGCTGGCTCGGCTACGAGTGCGCGGCGCACGTCGAGCGCGTCGCCGTGCGCGGGAGCGGTGGCATCGGCGTGCCCGACGCCGCGTGGTTGCTCGTCGATCGCGTGCTCGCGTTCGATCACGCGACCGGGCGCGCGTTCGCGACGGCGCTCGATTTCGGCGGCGACGCCGTCGCCGCCGAGCGCGCGGCGGAGCGGCTCGCCGCGCGCATCGCGCGCGGCGAGGCCGATCCCTTCGAAGCGGGCGCGCGCACGCAAGGTTCGACGCCGGCGGACGCCGGCGTCGAACCGCTCACGCTGCGCGACCCCGCGACCGGTCTCGCGCTCGGCGCGTTCTTCGACGCCGACTCGTACGCCAAGGCCGTGCAGTCGATCCGCGAAGAGATCCTCGCGGGCGAGGTCTACCAGGCGAACCTCACGCACCGGCTCGCCGCGACCTTCGGCGGCGACGCGTGGCAGCTCTACGAAACGCTGCGCGCGCGCAGCCCGGCCCCGTTCGCCGCGTTCCTCGCGTTTCCCGAGCTGTGCGTCGTCGGCTCGTCGCCCGAGCGCTTCGTGCGCGTCGAGCCGGGCGGCCGCGTCGAGAGCCGCCCGATCAAGGGCACGCGACCGCGCGGCGCGACGCCGGATGGTGATGCGCGGTTGCGCGCGGCGCTCGCCGCATCCGAGAAGGACCGCGCCGAGAACGCGATGATCGTCGATCTCGTGCGCAACGATCTCGGCCGCGTGTGTGTGCCGGGCAGCATCGAGGTGCCCGAGCTCTTTGCGATCGAAGCATATGCGACGCTCTTCCAGATGGTCTCGACGGTGCAGGGCCGGCTGCGCCCCGGTGCGGATCGCGTCGATCTGCTGCGCGCCGCGTTCCCGGCCGGCTCGATGACCGGCGCGCCGAAGATCGCCGCGATCGACCTGCTCGCGAAGCTCGAGCCCGTTCCGCGCGGCGTCTACGCGGGCGCGCTCGGCTGGATCGACGCGCGCGGCGGTGCCGATCTGTGTGTCGTGATCCGGACGCTGCTGTGCCGCGGCCGTCGCGCGTGGCTGCACGCCGGCGGCGGCATCGTGCTCGACTCGGACCCGCGCGCCGAATGGGAGGAGACACGCGACAAGGCGCGCGCGATGATCGACGCCCTTGCCGCCTGCCAGGAGGAGCCCCGCCCGTGACGAGTCCCGCTCCCGATCCGTTCGCACCCGCGAAGCTCGGCCCGCTGACGCTGCGCAATCGCGTCATCAAGGCGGCGACCTTCGAGGGCGTCACGCGCGAGCACGTCGTCAGCGACCGGTTGATCGCGTTCCACCGGCGCGTCGCGGCGGGCGGCGTCGGCATGACCACGGTCGCGTACTGCGCCGTCTCGCCGGAAGGCTGCGGCACGCCGAACGAGATCGTGCTGACGCGCGACACCGTGCCGGGCTTGCGCACCATCGCGGACGCGGTGCACGCCGAAGGCGCCGCGATCTCGGCGCAGATCGGACACGCCGGCGCGGTCGCGGCGGCGGCGCGCATCAAGGGCGTCGGCCCCTCGCCGATCTTCTCGCCGCTCGCGATGAAGCGGACGCGCGCGGCGACGCTCGAAGACATCGGGCGCATCACGCGCGAGTTCGCGGACGCGGCGCGCATCGTCGCCGACGGCGGCTTCGACGCGGTCGAGATCCATCTCGGCCACGGCTACCTGGTCTCCGAGTTCTTGAGCCCGAAGCTGAACAAGCGGACGGACGCCTACGGCGGCTCGCTCGAAAACCGCGCGCGCTTCGCGCGCGAAGTCGCGCGCGCCGTGCGCGACGCGGTCGGTCCGAACCTCGCGGTACTCGCGAAGCTCAACATGAGCGACGGCGTGGCCGGCGGGTTCTGGGTGGACGAGAGCGTCGAAGTCGCGCGCCTGCTCGAGGCCGACGGCGCGCTCGACGCGATCGAGCTGACCGGCGGCTCGTCGCTCGAGAACCCGATGTACCTGTTCCGCGGCGAAGCGCCGATCCACGAGATGGCGGCGGCCTTCCCGCAGCCGATCAAGGGCATGTTCAAGCTCTTCGGCAACCGCTTCCTGCCCTCGTATCCGTTCGAGGAGACGTACTTCCTTCCCTACGCGCGCCAGTTCCGCGCCGCGCTCTCGATGCCGCTGGTGCTGCTCGGCGGCATCACGCGCCGCGCGACGATCGAGCAGGCGATGCGCGAGGGCTTCGAGTTCGTCGCGATGGGCCGCACGCTGCTGCGCGAACCCGACCTCGTCGCGCGCATGGCGAAGGACGAGGCCGGCGAGTCGCTCTGCGTGCACTGCAACAAGTGCATGGCGACGATCTACCGCGGCACGCCTTCGGCGCCTCCCTGCCCGCTCGCTTCGCTCGCTACGGCGGAAGAGAGACGGGGCTCTCCGGTCGGGCTCCTAGCTGCGTCGATCCTTCCTGCGCGTGAGGGCCGCGAGACCGAGCGCGACGAGCGCCAGCGACGCCGGTTCGGGCACCACGACTTCGATGCTCGTGCCCGCGAGCGTGGTCGGGATCGCGCCGCCCGGCGTGTTCGCCAGCACGGCCTGCGCGATCGCGAGCGGCGAGAGGCCGAGGCCGAGCGCCGTGAAGTGCAGCGTCGCGAGCACGAACGAGGCGGGCTGGTTCGCGTCGAGCACGGCGTCGGGCAGCAGTGACGCGAGTGCGAGATCGACGCGCGTCGGGCCCGCGAGCAGGTTCACGCTCGGCAGCAGCGTCTCGAGCCCGAGGACGCCGAGGTCGCCGCCGAAAGCGACCGAGTCGAACGCGAGCACGGCCGGGTCGAACGTGATGTCGAGATCGAAGCCCGCGAGCGTCGGCGCGACGCCGAGCCCGAGGTCGGCGA
>JALOQG010000394.1 GCA_025453505.1 Myxococcota bacterium
ATCGTGCGGCTCCTCTGCGGTGGGCCTGACGGGGGCGCGATCCGTGGCCGACCCGAGCCTAGACTTCTCGCGCCGACCGTCGAGGGCGCGCGTCGCGTCTCTGCGCGAAACGCTGGAACGGCCGGGCCACTCAACCGACCTGGCGCGTCCTGCCCGCCCAGTACTTCTCCCGCAGCTCGCGCTTGAGCACCTTGCCGCTCGGATTGCGCGGCAGCGCGTCGATGAACTCGACCGAGCGCGGGCGCTTGTAGCCGGCGAGCTGGCCGTCACAGAAGTGGAGCAGCTCCTTGGCATCGAGCATCTGGCCGGACTTCAGCACGACGACGGCCTTCACGGCTTCGCCCCACTTGTCGTCGGGGACGCCGATCACGGCGGCTTCGGCGATGGCGGGATGTCGGTAGAGGACGTCTTCGACTTCGCGCGGATAGATGTTCTCGCCGCCCGAGACGATCATGTCCTTGGTGCGGTCCTGGACGAAGAGGAAGCCCTGGTCGTCGACGATGCCGGCGTCGCCGGTGTGCATCCATCCGTCCTGCAGCGCTTCGGCCGTCGCTTCGGGCAGATTCCAGTAGCCGCGCATGACCTGCGGGCCGCGGATCGCGATCTCGCCGATCTCGCCGTTCGGGAGGATCGTGCCGTCACTACCGACGATCTTGATTTCGGTGCCGAGCACGGGACGGCCGGCGGAGAGCAGCAGCTTCGCCTCGCCGGCGAGCGCGCGGCGGTGGTCGGCGGGCATGAGATAGGTGGCGGCCGCGGTGGTCTCGGTCATGCCGTAGGCCTGGATGAAGTCGCAGCCGAACACTTCCATCGCGCGCGCGAGCGTCTGCTCGGCGATCGGCGAGGCGCCGTACGCGATCAGGCGCAGCGCGTCGTAGCGGCGCTTCGCGACGTCGGGCACGGCGACGAGGCAGAACTGGATCATCGCGGGCACGAGCAGCGCGATCGCGATGCGCTCCTCGGACATCGCGCGCACGACTTCGGCGGGGACGAACTCTTCCTGGATGTAGAGCGCGCCGGCGGCGTGGATCGCAGCGAAGGTCGTGACGCCGGCCGCCGCGTGATAGAGCGGTGCGACGATCAGCGTGCGTTCGCCCGGCCGCCCGCCGAAGCCGTGCATCGCCTGATGGAGCTGCGCGATCACCGCGCGGTGTGTGAGGACGGCGCCCTTCGGGCGTCCCGTCGTGCCGCTCGTGTACATCTGGTAGAGGTCGTCTTCGGGCTTGCCGCGGTGTGCGGGCGGCGTCGCCGGCTGACCGGCGACGAAGGCTTCGTAGTTCTCCCAGCCGGGAACGTCGGCGCCGATCGCGACGAAGTGCTTCGCGGCGGTGAGCTCGCCGCGCACCGGCGCGAGCGCTCCGGCGAACGCGTCCTGCGCCCACACGAGCTTCGCGCCCGCGTCGTTCAGGATGTAGCTCCACTCCGGCGGTGCGAGCCGGTAGTTGAGCGGCACGGGCACCACGCCGGCCTTCGAGCAGGCGTAGTACCAGAGCGCGTGCTCGATCGAGTTCTTCGAGAGCAGCGCCGCGCGATCGCCGGGGGCGAGGCCTTTGGCGACCAGCGCGTTGGCGATCTGGTGTACCTGCGTCCGCGCCTCGGCGTAGGTGAGGCTGCGCGCGCCCTGCGTCGCGAACTCGGCGTCCGGAAATTCGCGCGCGCTGTAGTCGAAGGTGTCGTGCAGAAGCATCGGGCGGGTTCCTCGGATGGCGCCTCGGCCCGATCGAGGCCCGGCGTGCGTGGATCGCGAGAGTACCGCGACTCTTCCGTCGGTATCCTATCGGCCTCGGCCACCCGCGGGGCGCAGGGGACGAACGCCGGACCACGACCCCACTCCCGGGGTGGTGGGAGGGGGGCTCGCCTACCTTGGCCCGACCCGAGACGCCATCGCCATGATCTATCGCTTCGGAAATCGCGGCTCGGGCCGCTTCGAACTCGACGAGGAGGCCCGCGAGCTGCGTCGCGACGGCCGCGTCGTGGAGGTGCAGCCGAAGCCGCTGGCGCTGCTGCTCCTGCTGGTGCGCGAGCGGCAGCGCGTGGTCTCGCTGGACGAACTCTTCGAAGCGCTCTGGCCCGGCGTCGCGGTCACGCCGAGTTCGCTGACGCGCGCGGTCTCGATGGCGCGGCGCGCGATCGGCGACACGCACCGCGGCGCGACGCTGCGCAGCGTGGCGCGACGCGGGTATCGCTTCACCGGCGAGGTGGTCGAGATCGGCGCGGCCCCGCGCAGTGCGCGGGCGAGCGAAGCCGCGCGCACGGAATCGGCGCCCGCCTTCGTCGGCCGCGACGACGCGCTCGCGCGCCTGCGCGAGCTGTGGCGCGACGCGGCGAACGGCCGCGGCGGACTCGCGCTGATCGAAGGGCCGCCCGGGATCGGCAAGACGCGCCTCGCCGAGGTGTGCGCCGCCGAGGCCGAGCGCGCGGGGGCGCTCGTGCTCACGGGACGTTCGCGCGAGGGCGAAGGGGTGCCCGCGTTCTGGCTGTGGGCGCAGGTGTTGCGGCGGCTCGGCGCGCACGAAGCCGGTGCGGAGGCGCTGAACGAGCTGGCCGATGCACCTGCGGAGCTGACGGCACTGCTCGCGCCCGCGGCGACGCCCCCGCCCCGCCCTGCGCACGCCGCGCTCGCGCCCGAGCAGCAGCGCTTCCTGCTCTTCGACGCCGTCGTGCGTACGCTCGCGCGCGCCGCGCGGCGGCGGCCGCTCGTGCTCGTGCTCGAAGATCTCCAGTGGGCCGGATCGGCGTCGCTGCGCCTGATCGAGCACCTGTCCTTCGAGATCGCCGATCTCCCGCTGCTCGCGCTCGCGACCGTGCGCGACGAACACCGCGAGGCGAGCCATCCGATCGAGCGCTTGCTGCCGCGCCTGCGCCAGCAGCAGCGCTGCGAGAGCATCGCGCTGCGCGGCTTCTCGCGTCGCGACGTGGTCGCGCTGCTCGAGCACGCGATCGGCCGGCCGCCTCCGCCCGATCTCAGCTCGGAGCTCTACGCGCGCACCGAAGGCGTGCCGCTCTTCGTGCGCGAGGCGATCCGGATGCTCGCCGAGCGCGGCGAGCTGCTGCATCCCGAGCAGGTGCGGCGCTGGGGCGTGACGCTGCCGCCGCGCGCGCTCGATCTGATCCGCCGCCCGCTCGACCGGCTGTCTCCTCCGTGTGTCGCTCTCGTCGGAGCGGCCGCCGTGCTCGGCCGCGACTTCCAGGGCGCACTCGCGGCGGCGGTCGCCGGCATCGAGCGCGAGGCGGCCGTCGATCTGCTCGACGAAGCCACTGCCGCGGGCGTGATCGAGCCGGCGGACACGCCGGGCTTCTGGCGTTTCACGCACGCGCTCTTCCAGGAGATCGCGCTCGAAGGCGTCGCGACGGG
>JALOQG010000395.1 GCA_025453505.1 Myxococcota bacterium
TGGATCGGGTGATCGCCGGCATCGACGGCCCGGAGCCGCTCGGCGTGCTGCTCGACGCCGCCCCCGGGCCGACCGCGATCGCCGCCCTCTTCGTGCTCGACACGATCGGCGCGGTGGCGTTCCAGCCGACTCCGCCGCTCGCGCGAGCCGCGGCCGACGGCGACGACGGCGGCGGCGACAGCGAGTTCGTCATCGAAGTGGTCCGCACCGATGCGAGTGCCGGCGCAGCGCGCAGCGACTCCGAACGACGCAACGCCGCGCCCGG
Organism: Myxococcota bacterium; assembly: GCA_025453505.1. Lineage (GTDB taxonomy): Bacteria > Myxococcota_A > UBA9160 > UBA9160 > PR03 > PR03. The sequence goes on from JALOQG010000395.1 coordinate 266, forward strand.
CGCGGGAAAGGCGGCCGCTTCCGACGCCCAGGCGGCGAAGCTGCGCGAGGAGCTCGAATCGCTGCACGCCACGCTGCGCGACAGCGACCACTACGCGCTGCTCGGCGTCGCGCGCGGCGCCGACACCGCCGCGATCCGCCGCGCCTACGTGCAGGCCGCCAAGCGCTTCCATCCCGACGCCGTCGTGCGGCTCGGCCTCCACGAGCTGCGCGAGCGTGCGCAAGCCGTCTTCGCGCGCATCGCCGAGGCGCACGAGGTCCTCTCCGACGCGAAGCGCCGCAACGAATACGACCATTCGCTCGAGACCGGCGGCGAGGACTTCGACGCCGCGCGGCTGGTCCAGGCCGAAGCGCTGTATCGCAAGGCCGAGATCCTGCTGCGCGCGGGCAACTTCGCCGGCTCGATCGAGTTCTTGCGCCCGGCGGTCGCGCTCTGGGCCGAGGAGTGCACCTACTTCTCCGCACTCGGCTGGGCGCTGTACAAGAAGTCGCCGTCGGAGCCGAAGGAGGCGCGCGAGCATCTCGAGCGCGCCGTGGCGCTCGACGATCGCGACGCCATCGCGGTATTCCGCCTCGGCATGGTGCTGCGCGCGCTCGGCGAGACCGAGGCCGCAGACCTCGCGCTCGCGCGCGCGAAGCGGCTGGATCCGAAGGTCAAGTCCTAGGCTCGGACCAAGGGCTCGGTAAGGCGAACGCGAGCCTCATGAGGTCGGCCCGCTCGCCTTTGGCTCGCTACGGCGGAAGCGGGGCGGTTGGCGTCGCCGGTGTGGGTTGCTGATATGCTGCGGCGCCATGGCGTTCGACAATCGTGTGACTCGCATGCTGGGCGTCGAGATTCCGATCGTGCAGGCGCCGATGGGCTGGATCGCCCGCGCGCCGCTCGCTTCCGCCGTCTCGAACGCGGGCGGCATGGGCATCATCGAGACCTCGTCCGGTGAGCTCGACGTCGTGCGCGACGAGATCCGCAAGATGCGCGATCTCACGGACAAGCCGTTCGGCGTCAACATCGCGCAGGCCTTCGTGCGCGATCCGAAGATCGTGGACTTCGTCGTCGAGCAGGGCGTCCGGTTCGTGACCACGTCGGCGGGCTCGCCGACGAAGTACACGCCGCAGCTCAAGGCCGCCGGGCTCACCGTCTTCCACGTCGTGCCGAACCTGCACGGCGCGCGCAAGGCGGTCGAAGCGGGCGTAGACGGCCTCGTCGTCGAGGGTGGCGAAGGCGGCGGCTTCAAGAATCCGCGCGACGTCGCGACGCTCGTGCTGCTGCCGCTCGTGGCCTCGCAGGTGGGGGTGCCGATCATCGCCGCCGGCGGCTTCGTGGACGGCGCCACGATGGCCGCGGCGCTCTGCCTCGGCGCCGAAGGCATCCAGATGGGAACGCGCATGGTCTCGTCGCTCGAGTCGCCCGTCCACGAGACGTGGAAGCAGGCGATCGTGGCCGCCGAGGAAACCGACACCGTGTTCCTGAACCGCAGCGTCGGCCCGGGCCTGCGCGCGCTCCGGACGAAGCACAGCGAAGCGCTCGAACACGCCACGCACAACGTGATGGCGGAGTTCGGCGATCGCGCAAAGGTGATGTCGCTCTACTTCGGCGGCGACCTCGAGGCGTCGATCGCGCTCTCGGGCCAGGTCGCGGGGCGCATCGACGCAGTGCGGCCGGTCGCGGAAATCGTGCGGGAGTGCGCGGACGATTGCCTGCGGATCCTCGAGGATCTCGCGGCGCGCTATCCGCGCGGCTGAGCCGACTCCGCGGGCGCCTGCACGCGACGCAGCAGGGCCGGGCGCGGCGCGTGGACGACGAAGAGTCCGGCGGCCAGCGCGAGATACGGCCAACCGACGGCCGGCCTGCCCGAGTAGTGGATCATGATGCCGCCGAGGACGCCGACGAGCGCGCACAGGAGCCAGAGCGATACGAGCCGCGTGCGGACCCAGAGGCCGCCGCCACGCGCCGGCTCGGCATCGCGCAGCAGCGATTCGCGCAGCGCGAAGCTCGCAACCGAGGCGACGAGCGCGAAGATCGCGAAGACGAAGCCCGCCACGGCGGTCTGGGCGTCGTACCAGGTCTGCGCGCGCGGCGGAACGACGTACGGCATTGCGATCCAGACGAGCAGGCTCGCGAAGAGCACGGCCCAGGTCGCTCGGAACGGCCAGGTGGAGTCGCCCATCTCCGACACGCTAACAGGCTGGCGTCGGGGGCGACGACCGGAGCTACGGCTCGGTCGGGCAAACGACGTCCTTGCGCTTTGCGAGCGACGCGCGCGCGCGCGACTCGGGCAGCACGAAGAACCGGTTCGGGTCACGGATCCCTTCCCGCAAGCGCGCGATCACGACGCCGTACTCGACGCCCTGCGCGTCGCGCCAGAAGATCCGGGCGGCGGACTCGCCGACGCGTGCGAACGGCCCGTCGAGTGCGTTCGACTCCGCGAGCACGCCCATGCGGTCGATCGCGTCGCTGCGGCAGCGATCCACCGGGCCGCCGCCGACGAGCGCGCCGCTCGGCAGGCGGTAGAGCGCGCGCAGGGTCGCGTCGCCGAACGGTTCGCCCTTTGCGATGCGACGGCCCGCGTGCGCCATCCGCTCGACCTCACGGACCATGACGGTGTCGCCCTGGCGCGCGTGTCCCTGGAAGCCGAGCGCGTGACCGAGTTCGTGCAGCACCGCACCGATCAGCTCGGCCTCGCTGAGCGGACGCTGCCGCCCTTGCATGTCCATGTTCGTGAGGCGCGCGATCCGGATGCGCGCACGCGCGAGCGCAGCACCGGCGATGCTTCCGCCGGTCTGTTGCGAGAGCGGCGCGATGCGGCAGTCCACGACGGTGTTCGCGGTGTCCTGCCCCGCCGGCGTGTCGACCGCGCCGCCGACGAACGAGAGCGCGATCCCGTGCGCCGACGCGTCGCCGACCGGCTCGAACGAGACGCCGAGGCCCGCGTTTTCCCAGGCACGCAGCGCCCGCTCGATCGAACGCCGCTCGGCCGCGGTCGCGTCCGGCGGCAGCGACACGGGGATCGTCGCGCCGTCGGGCCAGCGGCAGTGGAAGAAGCGCGCGCGCCCGTCGTAGAGCAGGACGTA
>JALOQG010000396.1 GCA_025453505.1 Myxococcota bacterium
CCGGCGGCAGCTCGTCCCGGTAACGAGGCAGGCCGCGCGCCGCGAAGCGCGCCCGCACCTGCTCGAGCCGCCCCGACTCCCGCAAGTGTCGCTCCACCTGCTGGTCGATCGCCGCGTGCAGGAAGAACGCGAGGATCATCGGCGCGGGACCGTTGATGGTCATCGACACGGACGTCCTCGGATCGCAGAGGTCGAAGCCCGAGTAGAGCTTCTTGGCATCGTCGACGGTGCAGACCGAGACGCCCGAGTTGCCGACCTTGCCCCACACGTCGGGCCGCTCGTGCGGATCGCGACCGTAGAGCGTGACGCTGTCGAAGGCGGTCGAGAGCCGCGCGACGCCCTGCCCCGCCGCCAGCAGGTGGAAGCGCCGGTTGGTGCGTTCGGGCGTGCCTTCGCCCGCGAACATGCGGGTCGGCTCTTCGTCCTCGCGCTTGAACGGGAACACGCCCGCCGTGAACGGGAACGCGCCGGGCACGTTCTCGCGGCGCAGGAAGCGCAACACGCTGCCCCACTCCTCGAGGGCCGGCACCGCGACGCGCGGCACCCGCGAGCCGGACAGCGTCTCGACGTGGTTCTCGACCGGGATCGCGCGACCTCGAACGGCGTAGCTCTGCGTGTCGGCCGTGTAGCGGGCACGCAGCGCCGGCCAATCCTCGATCTCGCGCCGCGTCTCGGGTGCCAGCGCGTCCTGCGCGAGCGCGCAGCGCCGCTCGAGCGCGGCACGAGCATCGGGATCGGCATCGCCGACCGCGCGCAGCGCGCGATCGAGCGCCCACGCGTCGCTCGCGCGCTCGGCCTCGGCATCGGAGCGCATGCGATAGCCGCGCACGCACTCGGCGATCTCCGCGAGATACCGGCGTCGCGCGGGCGGGACCAGCGCGGCGCCCGCAGCGGCCGCGGGCGGCGCCTCGGCGCCCACCGCGAAGCTCGGGCCGAAGCGTTCGCCGAGCTGCGTTGCGAGCGCGCGATACAGGCGCTCGGTGCCCGCGTCCCCGAAGCGGCTCGCGATGGTCGCGTAGACCGGAACGGCCTCGTCGGGACCCTCGAATCGCGCGCGATTGCGGCGCCACTGCTTGCGCACGTCGCGCAGCGCATCCTCCGCGCCGTGGCGATCCGACTTGTTGAGCACCACGACGTCGGCCAGGTCGAGCATGTCGATCTTCTCGAGCTGCGTCGGCGCGCCGTACTCGGGCGTCATCACGTACACCGAGAGATCGGCGAGCTCGGTGATCTCGGAATCGCTCTGCCCGATACCCGCCGTCTCGACGAGGATCAGGTCGAAGCGCGCGGCCTGCAGCACGCCGACGGCGTCGCGCACCGCCTGCGAGAGCGCGAGATGCGCCTGGCGCGTCGCGAGCGATCGCACATAGATGCCCGGCGCCCCGATCGCGTTCATGCGGATGCGGTCGCCGAGCAGCGCGCCGCCCGTGCGGCGCCGCGTCGGATCGACGAGCAGGCATCCGATCGTCAGCGCCGGGTGGTCGCGGCGCAGGCGCCGCAGCATCTCGTCGACGACGCTCGACTTGCCCGCGCCGCCGGTGCCCGTGAAGCCCACGACCGGCGCGGGCGCGGCGTCCCGCTGCCCGCCGAGCGCCTGCCGTATGGAAGCGACCTGTGCCCCGGCCTCGGCGCCGTGTTCTTCGAGCCAGCTGATCAGCCGCGCCACGGCGAGCGGCGCGTCCGGTCCGAGGCGCGCGCGCTCCGCCGCGGGATCGACGGAAGGGCGCGGCGCCGACTCCGAAAGGATCTGCCGGATCATTCCCTCGAGGCCGAGCCGACGGCCGTCCTCGGGACTGAAGATGCGCGCCACGCCGAGCGCGTGCAGCGCCGCGATCTCGTCGGGCACGATCACGCCGCCACCGCCTCCATACACACGGACGTGACCTGCGCCGACCGCCCGCAATCGCTCGACGAGGTAGCCGAAGTACTCCATGTGGCCGCCCTGGTACGACGAGATGCAGACGGCGTGGGCGTCCTCCTGCACGGCGGCATCGACGATCTCGTCCACGCCGCGGTCGTGTCCGAGATGGATCACCTCGGCGCCCTGCGCCTGGAGGATCCGGCGCATGATGTTGATCGACGCGTCGTGGCCGTCGAAGAGCGACGCGGCCGTCACGACGCGCACGGCGCCGGGCGCGCGATCGGCGAGACGCAGCGCGCGGGTCACGCGTCGCTCCTTCGCTTCGCACGCAGCGCGCCCGACCGGCTCGCCGCGCGCGCGCGATACTTCTCGATCTGGTCGCGCAACGCTGTGAGTTCGCCGATGCGCGTGTCGAGGTCGGCGAGACGCTGCGCGAGCACCTGGTCGAGGCGCTCGAGCATCGCGCCCGTCGAACCGCCGAGCGCGTGGACGTCGTTCAGCTCGCGGATCTCGGCGAGCGGCAGGCCGAGGATCTGCAATCTCTGGATGAAACGGAGCCGCTCGAGTTCGTCCGCGCCGTACACGCGGCGTCCCCCGGCGCGGCGGCGCACGCCGGGCAGGAGTCCCAACTCCTCGTAATACCGGATCGTTCGCGCGGAGAGGCCGGTCCGTTCGGAGACCGCGCGGATGCTGAGATCTGCGCCTGCGTTGCCGGTCGGGAGTGATTCGCTTTGCCAGCTCACGTCAACTGTCTAGCTGGCCGGGTCCCGTGCCGCCACGCGCCCTACATCGGCGTGACGCTTCTCCGCTTCGGCGGCGCCGGATCGTGCGGGCGATCCGCGATGGCGCGCAGGCGCGCCGCCACTTCGTCGCGCAGGCGTTCGGGCGCGACGATCGCGTCGATCACGAGTTCGCTCGCGAGCCGCTCGATGTCGATGTCGGCGCGGTACGCATCGCGCAGCTTCTCGGTCTCGAGTTTGCGCTGCTCTTCGGGCATCGCCTGGAGCTTGTTGTAGTAGACGGCGTTGACGGCGGCCTCGGGTCCCATCACCGCGATCATCGCGGTCGGCAGTGCCAGACACGCGTCCGGCGCGAAGCCCGGGCCGCCCATCGCATAGAGGCCGGCGCCGTACGCCTTGCGCACGATCACGCTGATGCGCGGCACCTTCGCCTCCGAGACCGCCTGCACCATCTTGGCGCCCGCCCGGATGATGCCCTGACGCTCGACCTGCTTGCCGATCATGAAGCCGGGCACGTCGGCGAGATAGAGGATCGGCAGACCATACGCATCGCAGAGGCCGATGAAGCGCGCGGCCTTGTCGGCGGAGTCCACGAAGAGCACGCCGCCCTTGACCTTCGACTGGTTCGCGACGACGCCGACCGGGCGGCCCTCGATGCGCGCGAAGCCGGTCAGCAGCTCGCCGGCCCACAGCTTCTTCAGCTCGAAGAACGAATCGGCGTCG
>JALOQG010000048.1 GCA_025453505.1 Myxococcota bacterium
CGTGCTCGCCCATCTCGGCGACTCCGATCAGTGTTCGATCCGCGCGACCGAGGCGTTGCGATCCGCCGAAGCGCGCGGGCTCGCGAGCATCACCGCGTTCGCACGCGCGGCGCTCGGCGCCTCGGCGCTCGCGCGCGGCGACACGGCCGGCGCCGCCCGGGAGCTCGACGCGGTCTGGGAGATCCGCCAGCGCGGCGGCGTCGCCGAGCCGAGCGCCGTCTGGTATCACGGCGACTACGTCGAGGCGTTGATCGCCGCCGATCGCCGCAAGGAAGCCGCCGGCGTCGTGCGCGAAGTCGCGCGCATCGCCGAGGCGACGGGCGGACGCTGGGCGGCCACGGTCGCGACGCGCGGCCGCGCGCTGCTCGGCCGCGGCGCGGCGCGCGACGCAATCGCGGCGGCGGTCGCGCTCGACGCGCCCTTCGAGCTCGCGCGCACGCGTCTCGCTCTCGTCGAGCACGGCTGCATCGACGCGCGCGCGGCCGATCTCGACGCCGCGCTCGCCACCTTCGAGCGGCTCGGCGCACGGCCCTGGGCGGCGCGCGCACGCGCCGCGTCGGGCGCGACCGGCGAATCCACGCCGTCGCTCGCGCAGCAGCTCACCGACGCCGAGCTCCGCGTCGCGATGCTGGTCGGCCGCGGCGCGACGAATGCCGCCGCCAGCGAGCAGCTCGTCCTGTCGGTCCGTACCGTGGACGCCCACCTGCGCTCGATCTTCCGCAAGCTCGGCCTCAAGAGCCGCAGCGAGCTGGTGCTCCGCGTCGCGACCGAGACGGGCCGCCGCTGAGCCTGTCGAAATCGCCCGATGCCGAGCGTCATGTCATGGAGTGGAAGCAACCACCCCGCCGGGCGCGGCGGATCCGAGGAGGGTCGAAGCATGAGCGGCGTACGAGTCCTGGTCGGAACCAGGAAGGGCGCGTTCGTCCTCACGGCGGACGGCCGGCGCGATCGCTGGGAGGTCTCCGGCCCCCACTTCGCCGGCTGGGAGATCTATCACGTGAAGGGATCGCCGATCGATCCGAACCGCATCTGGGCGTCGCAGTCGAGCAGCTGGTTCGGGCAGGTGATCCAGCGTTCCGACGACGGCGGGCAGAGCTGGTCGACGGTGGGCAACGAGTTCGCGTACGCGAGCGTGCCCGGCACGCACCAGTGGTACGACGGCACGCCGCATCCGTGGGAGTTCGCGCGCGTGTGGCATCTCGAGCCCTCGATCCACGAGCCCGACGTCGTCTACGCGGGCGTCGAGGACGCCGCGCTCTTCCGTTCGGACGACGCCGGCCAGAGCTGGAAGGAAGTGCCCGGCCTGCGCGAGCACGGCTCGGGCCCGCACTGGCAGCCGGGCGCCGGCGGCATGTGTCTGCACACGATCCTGCAGCACCCGACGGATCCCGCGCGCCTCTTCATCGCGATCTCGTCGGCCGGCGCGTTCCGCACCGACGACGCCGGCCAGAGCTGGAAGCCGATCAACCGCGGCCTCGTCTCCGAGCAGATCCCCGATCCGACGGCGGAGGTCGGTCACTGCGTCCACCGCATCGCGATGCACCCGTCGCGCCCCGACGTGCTCTTCATGCAGAAACACTGGGACGTGATGCGCAGCGACGACGCGGGCGAGACGTGGCGCGAAGTCAGCGGCGACCTGCCGACCGACTTCGGCTTCCCGATCGACGTGCACGCCCACGAGCCCGACACGATCTACGTGGTGCCGATCCAGAGCGACTCCGAGCACTTCCCGCCCGACGGCCAGCTGCGCGTCTACCGCAGCCGCACGGGCGGCGGCGCGTGGGAGGCGCTGACGAAGGGCCTCCCGCAGCGCGACTGCTACGTCAACGTGCTGCGCGACGCGATGGCGGTGGACGCGCTCGACTCGTGCGGCATCTACTTCGGCACCACCGGCGGGCAGGTCTACGCGTCGCGCGACGCCGGCGACACGTGGTCGGCGATCGTGCGCGATCTGCCGGCCGTGCTCTCCGTCGAGGTCCAGACGCTGCCGTGATCCGCGTCGCGCTGCCTGCGCATCTGCGCACGCTCGCGAAGGTCGCGGGCGAAGTGCAGCTCGAGGTCGCCGGCGCGGCCACGCAGCGATCGGTGCTCGACGCGCTCGAGGCGCTGCACCCGACGCTGAAGGGCGCGATCCGCGATCACGCGACGCAGCAACGACGCCCCTTCATCCGCTTCTTCGCGTGCGGCCGCGATCTCTCGCACGAGTCGCCGGACGCGCCGCTGCCGGACGCCGTCGCGAGCGGCCAGGAGCGGCTCGTCATCCTCGGCGCGCTGGCCGGCGGCTGAGGGTTCCGGTCGCGGAGCAGGAGTCCCGTCACCTCGCACGGCTCTGACGCGCGCCGACTGCTCGCCCTGCCTATGATCGTCCGGCGAGGTCCGGACCTTGGACGAAGCGGTGTTCCGCGCGCGCGGTCTCTCGAAGGTGTATCGCGTCGGCGAAGTCGAAGTGCACGCGCTGCGCGACGTCGATCTCGAGCTGCGCCGCGGCGAGTTCGTGGTGATGCTCGGGCCGTCGGGGAGCGGCAAGTCGACCTTGCTCAACATCCTCGGCGGGCTCGACGTGCCGACGAGCGGCAGCGTCTCGTTCCTCGAGCACGACCTCAGCGGGGGCGACGACCGCGCGCTGACCGCCTTCCGCCGCGAGCACGTCGGCTTCGTGTTCCAGTTCTACAACCTGATCCCGAGCCTCACCGCGCGGGAGAACGTGGCGCTGGTGACGGAGATCGCCGCGAACCCGCTCGACCCTGCGGAGGCGCTCGCGCGCGTCGGACTCGGCGACCGCATCGACCACTTCCCCGCGCAACTCTCGGGCGGTGAGCAGCAGCGCGTCGCGATCGCGCGCGCGATCGCCAAGCGCCCCGACGTGCTGCTCTGCGACGAGCCGACCGGCGCGCTCGACTTCGAGACCGGCGTGCGCGTGCTCGAGGTGCTCGAGCGGACCAACCGCGAGCTCGGCACCACGACGGCGGTGATCACGCACAACGCCTCGATCGCGGGCATGGCGGATCGCGTGATCCGGATGCGCAGCGGCCGCATCGTCGAGGAGCGGCGCAACGAGCGGCGCCTCGCGCCCGCCGAGCTGACCTGGTGAGGGCGCTCGAGCGCAAGCTGCTGCGCGACTTGTGGCACCTGCGCGGGCAGGCGATCGCGATCGCGCTGGTCGTCGCGTGTGGCGTCGCGACCGTCGTGACCACGCGCGTCGGCTACGAGTCGCTGCGCGAATCGCAGGCGGCGTACTACACGGCGTACCGCTTCGCGGACGTCTTCGTCGCGCTCGAGCGGGCGCCGGAGTCGCTGCGCCGCGCCCTCGCGGCGATCCCGGGCGTGGCGGCCGTCGAGACGCGCGTCGTCGCCGAGGTCACGCTCGACGTGCCGGGCCTCGCCGAGCCCGCCACCGGACGCCTGGTCTCGATTCCCGCGCCGCGCGCGCCGATCCTGAACGACGTACATCTGCGTCGCGGCCGCTGGATCGAGCCGGGCCGGCCCGACGAGGTGATCGCGAGCGAGGCCTTCGCCGACGCGAACGGACTCGAAGTGGGCGATCGGCTCGGCGCCGTGCTGCGCGGCCGCTGGCAGCGGCTGCGCATCGTCGGGATCGGGATCTCGCCCGAGTACGTGTACGAGATCCAGGGCACGAACCTGTTTCCCGACAACCGCCGCTTCGGCGTGCTGTGGATGAGCCGCGACGCGCTGGGGCCCGCGTTCGATCTCGACGGCGCGTTCGACGACGCGTCGCTGCAGCTCGCACCGGGCGCGCGCGAGCAGGACGTGATCGACCGCGCCGACCGCCTGCTCGACCGCTACGGCGGACTCGGCGCGTACGGACGCAAGGACCAGATCTCGCACTCGTTCCTATCCGACGAGATCCGCCAGAACCGCGTCTTCGGCACCATCATGCCCGCGATCTTCCTCGGCGTCGCGGCGTTCCTGCTGCACATCGTGCTGGCCCGCCTGGTCGCGACGCAGCGCGAGCAGATCGCGGTGCTGAAGGCCTTCGGATACGCGTCGCTCGACGTCGGTCTGCACTATCTCGGCATGGCGCTCGCGTGCGTGATCGTGGGCTCGCTGCTCGGCGCGGTGCTCGGTCTGTGGTGGGCGTCGGCGATCAACCGCATGTACGCCGAGTTCTATCGCTTCCCGGTGTTGCGCTACGCGCCGAGCGCGACGGTCGTCGCGATCGGCGCCGGCGTCTCTGCGGCCGCGGCGATCGCCGGCGCGCTCTCGGCGGTGCGCCACGTCGTCGCGCTGCCGCCCGCGGAAGCGATGCGGCCCGAGCCGCCCGCCAGCTTCGAGGCGGGGTTCTTCGAGAGCACGCGCGCATACCGGCGCCTGCCCGCGTCGCTGCGGATGATCTGGCGCAATCTCGCGCGCCGGCCCGCGCGCGCCGCGCTCTCGGTACTCGGCATGTCGCTCGCCGTGGCGATCCTGATCGTCGGTTACTACTTCGTCGACGCGATCGACTATCTCGGCACCTTCCAGTTCCGCAGCGTCCAGCGCGAAGACGTGACGGTGCTCTTCCACGATCCGCGCCCCGCGCGCGCGCGTCACGAACTCCGCGCGCTGCCGGGCGTGCTGCGCGCGGAGCCGTTTCGCGTGGTGCCGGCGCGGCTGCGGCACGGGCACCGCCAGCGCCGCGTGGCGCTCTTCGGCATCGAGCCGGGCAGCGAGCTGCGCCGCATCCTCGACGCCGACGGCCGGATCGTGCCGCTGCCGCGCGAAGGCGCCGTGCTGACCGCCAAGCTCGCCGAAATCCTCGCCGTCGAACCCGGCGACGAGCTGCGCGTCGAGGTGCTCGAGCAGGGACGGCCGGTGCGCAGCGTGCGCGTCGCGGGGATCGCCGAGGAGCTGATCGGACTCAACGCCTACATGGATGCGAACGCGCTGCACCGGCTGATGCGCGAGGGCGACTCGCTCTCGGGCGCGTTCTTGCGCGTCGACGCGGCGCAGGCCGCGGCGCTCAACACGGAACTCAAGCGCATGCCGGCCGTCGCCGGCGCGACGACGCGGCTCGCCGCGCTGCGCGGTTTCGAGGACACGCTCGCGAAGAGCCTCGACGTCTTCACGACGGTGCTCGTGACCTTCGCAGCGGTGATCGCGGCCGCGATGGTGTACAACGCGGCACGGATCGCGCTCAGCGAGCGCGGGCGCGAGCTGGCGAGCCTGCGCGTGCTCGGCTTCACGCGCGGCGAGGTGTCGGTGCTGCTGCTCGGCGAACAGGCGATCCTGACCGCAGCCGCGATCCCGCTCGGCTTCTGGATCGGGTACCGGCTCTGCGCCGCGCTGGCGAGCGCGTATCAGTGGGAGTTCTTCCGCATGCCGCTCGTGGTCAGCACGCGCACCTACGGCTTCGCCGTCGTGGTGCTCGTCGCGGCGGCGCTCGCCTCCGCGCTCGCCGTGCGACGGCGCATCGACCGCCTCGATCTGGTCGCGGTCCTGAAGACGCGGGAGTGAGACGGTGACGGCTTCGCGGCGTCGCATCACGGCGATCGCGCTCGGCCTGCTCGCGATCGCGGGCGTGTTCTGGCTGCTGCGGCCGGCGCGGATCGCCGTGGACGTCGCGGAAGTGCGGCGCGGCGCCCTGCGCCAGACCGTGGACGAAGAGGGCGAGACGCGCGTGCGCCAGCGCTACACGATCGCGGCGCCGACGACCGGGCGTCTGCTGCGCATCGGGATCGACGAAGGCCAGGACGTCGAGGCCGGCGCGACGGTGGCGCAGATCGAGCCGGCGCCGCTCGACCCGCGCGATCTCGCCTCCGCACGCGCGCGGCTCGAAGCGGCCGAGGCCACGAAGCGCGCCGCCGACGCAGGCGTGCGTCGGACCGAAGCTGCCCTCGAGCAGGCGAAGCGCGACGCCGCCCGCGCGGAGCGACTCTTCCAGGCGGGCACGCTCTCGACCGACGGACGCGAGAAGGCGAAGCTCGCCGAGATCGACGCCGCGCAGGCGTTCGAGGCCGCCCGCTTCGCGGCGGATGCGGCGCTGCACGAGGTCGAAGCCGCGCGCGCCGTGCTGCTGGCGACCGGAACCCCGCGCGCGCCGGGCACCGCCTGCGCGGACGAGCGGCCTTGCGTCGACGTGCGCGCGCCCGTCGCGGGCCAGGTCCTGCGCATCTTCGAGGAGAGCGAGCGCATCGTCGCGGCCGGCATGCCGCTCGTCGAGATCGGCGATCCCGCGTCGATCGAGATCGTCGTCGACATCCTGTCCACCGACGCCGTACGGGTCTCGCCGGGCGCGCGCGTGTCGATCGAGGAATGGGGCGGCGAGGGAGACCTCGAGGCGCGCGTGCACCTCGTCGAGCCGTCCGCGTTCACCAAGGTGTCGGCGCTCGGTGTCGAGGAGCAGCGCGTCAACGTGATCGCGCATCTCGCTTCCCCCGAGCCGCGCCTCGGCGATCGCTATCGCGTCGAAGCGCGCATCGTGCTCTGGGAAGGCGAGGACGTGATCCAGGTGCCGGCGAGCGCACTGTTCCGGCACGGCACGGCCTGGGCCGTCTTCGTCGTGGACGGCGGGCGCGCCCGCTTGCGCGAGATCGAGGTCGGCCATCTCGCGACCTTCGACGCCGAGATCGTGCGCGGTCTCGCAGTCGGCGAGACCGTGATCCTGCACCCGAGCGATCGCGTGAGCGACGGCACGCGCGTGGTTCCGGCAGGTGGCTGAGTCGCGTTCCGAGTGAGGCGGCGGCTCGGGAGCGCGGCCGTGTCCAGGGCCAAGGACCGCGGAACGAGCGCTTCCGTCCTGCCGGGTGGACGCGCTTCGTGCGTGGCCGGCCCAGCGTCCGCGGCAACCATGGCACGCGACTTGCTCCCGCATCCCGCATGACGCGCTCGACCTACTTCGCACATCCCTTCCACGGAACGCTCCGGCCCGGCCGCACGAGCCAGCTCCCGGTCGTCGAGGCCACGTTCGTGTTCGCCGACGTGGTCGGATCGACGGCGCTCTCCGGACGACTCGGCGAGCGCGGCGCCTACAGCGTGATCCGCCGCTTCTGCAGCCTGGTCCGCGATCTCTGCGAGCGGTCGGGCGGTGAAGCACTCGAACTCCGCGGCGACGGCGCGCTGCTCGCATTTCCCGGCTCGCCCTGCGCTGCGCTGGAGGCGGCCTGCGAGCTGCAACGTGCGTGCGCTCGGGAGGGCGAGATCGAAGTTCGCATCGGCATACACGGCGGCACGGCGCTGCGCCTCGAGCGCGGCTACTTCGGCCGCGCCCTCACGCTGGCCGCACGCCTCTCGGACGCCGCCGAGCCGGGCGAGATCCTGGTGTCGGACTCGGTACTGCGAAACGCCGGAGTGACGAGCCGGCCGGCGCGTGGCGCGACGCTCGGTGCGGCTCGCGTTCTGCACATGAAGGGTTTCGACGAGCCCGTGCAGGCGCATCCGCTCGAGTGGCACCCGCTCGCGACGGCGGCCTGGCGCCGATTCGTGATGCTCCCGGTCTCGAATCGACACACCGCATCGATCTCGTAGTCGAGCTTCTCTCGCGCTCCGCAGCGCGCTGCGACACGCGGTGCGATACTCGGCCGGCCCTTTCTTCTCGCCGGACGAGGCTGCGCCGTGAGCGAGATCGAACGAGACGAAGAGTCCGAACGGCTCGTCCCCGGTCAGCGGTACGAGCTGCGCGGCGTCGTCGGGCGCGGCGCGATGGGCGTCGTGCATCGCGCCTGGGATCGCGTCGCGCGGCGTGAAGTCGCGCTGAAGACGCTGCGCGTCTGGGATCCCGAGGATCTCTACCGCCTCAAGAAGGAGTTCCGCTCGATCGCGGACGTCACGCATCCCAACCTCGCACGGTTGCACGAGCTCGTGTCGCACGACGACGTCTGCTTTCTCACGATGGAGCTGGTGCATGGACGGGACTTCGTAGGCTGGTCGCGTGCGCCGGGACGGAGTGCAGACGAGTTGCGCGAGGCGTTGCGGCAGCTCGCGCAGGGTCTCGACGCGCTGCATGCGGCAGGACTCCTGCACCGCGACATCAAGCCCACCAACGTCCTCGTCGAAGCGGGCGGGCGCGTCGTCATCCTCGACTTCGGACTCGTGAGCACCGCGCGATCCAGCCTCTCGCGCGTGAGCCGCCGGGGCACGTTCGCGGGCACGCCCGGATACATGGCCCCCGAGCAGATCTGGGGCGACGCGATCGGCCCGGCCGCCGACTGGTACGGCGTCGGCGCGGTTCTCTACGAATGCCTCACCGGCAGGCTTCCGATCGACCCGGACGATCTCGCCGCGCTCGGAGCACGGCGACGCGAAGCGGTTCCATCCGCACGCTCCCGCTGCCCCGATGCGCCGGAGGATCTGGACGCTCTGGCGAGCGCGCTGCTCCGGTCCGATCCCGCCCAGCGGGCGGGAAGCGCCGAGGTATTCGCGCTCCGACCGGCAGCGTCCGAGGCGGCGCCGTTCGCATCCGGTGGGCAGACACTCGGAGGCGTCGGCCCGTTCGTGGGGCGCGATCGAGAACTCGCCTGGCTGCGCGACGCCTACGAGCGGAGCCGTCTCGGCAAGCCCGTCGTGGCGCGCGTGTCCGGCCCGTCCGGAATCGGAAAGACGGCGCTCGTCGAGCGATTCCTCGACGAGGTCGGCACTGCGAACGAAGTCCTGATCCTGCGTGCGCGCTGCCGCTTCCAGGAATCGGTTCGCTTCAATGCGGTGGACGGAATCGTCGACGAACTGAGCCGTTTTCTCGTGCACGCGCGGCCGGACCGGATCGAGGCGATGACGCCCCGGAACGTGCGTGCGCTGCTGCGGATGTTCCCGGTGCTCCAGCGCGTGCCCTTCGCGATTCCGCCGACCGAGAGCGATCTCGCCGATGCCGAGCCGCACGAAGTGCGGCGGCGGGCCTTCACCGCACTGCGCGAACTGCTCGCACGCATCTCCGACCGCCATCCCGTGATCCTCTGGGTGGACGACATCCAGTGGGGCGACGCCGACAGCGCACCCATCCTGGTGGAGGTGTTGCGTTCGCCCGATCCGCCGTCGCTGCTGGCCCTGCTCACGCACCGCGACGGATCCGACGAGTACAGCCATTTCCTCGACCGCCTCGAGGCGGAGGAACGCGAGGGGGCCTTCGTCGGAGTCGACCGGCTGGCGGTCGGGTCGCTCGGGGGAGACGCGGTACGCGAACTGGTGACGGCGCTGCTCGCCGATGCGCCGGTCGAGGTCGTCGAGGCCGCGAAGCGTGCCGCTGCACACGCGTCCGGATCCCCGTTCCTGCTCGGCGAACTGACCCGCGCACTGCGCGGCGCGGCGGCGACCGACGAAGCCGTCGCACGGGCAGCGTCGACGGAGTTCGCGGAGATCGTGCGCGGCCGCGTGGCGTCGCTGGAGCCGACGCAGCAGCGCATGCTCGAGCTGGTGTGCGTGGCCGGAGCGCCGCTCGACGGCCGCGTCCTCGCGGAGGCATCCGACGTCGCCGACGATCCGTTGGGTCTCGTGGATGAACTGCGCCGCGCATCGCTGCTGCGGCTCGTCGCCACGGCGAGCGAACCGCTCGTCGAGACCTATCACGACCGCATCCGCGAGAGCGTCCTCGGCGGACTCGACGAGGTACGGCGGCGCGACCGGCATCGCGCCCTGGCCGGCGCGCTGGAGCACGACGCGCGCACGAGCCCCGCCCTGCTCGCGCGTCACCTGCACGGTGCCGGTGAGATCGTGCGCGCCGCCGACGAGATCGAACGCGCCGGCGATCTCGCCGTCGAAGCGCTCGCATTCGCGCAGGCCGCCGACTTCTACCGGCTCGCGCTCGACTGGAAGGTCGGCGACGTCGCCCGTACGCGCTCGTTGCTCACGCGTCGTGCACGCGCGCTCGTGTCGGCAGGGCGCTCTGCGGAAGCCGCCCCGCTCTTCCTGGTCGCCGCGGAAGGCGCGGAGCAGAACGACGCGTGGGAGCTGCGTCGCGAGGCGGCGGAGAAGTTCCTCGCGAGTGGCCGCACGGACGAAGGTGTCGCGATCCTGGAGCCGCTGCTCGAAGAATTCGGGCTTCGCTATCCGCCGACCGCACGGGCCGCCGTCCTGTCGACGCTCGCGCGTGTCGCAGAGCTGCGCCTGCGCGGCACGCGCGTTCGCTCTCCGCGCGTGCCGCCCTCCTCTCTCGATCTCACGCGCATCGATCTCTGTTACTCCGTGGCGCGCGGGCTGATCACCGTCGACACCATGCGCGCGGGCCATCTGCCACTCGTCGGCCTGCTGCTCTCGCTCCGCGCCGGCGAGGCGAGCCGCATCGGCCGCAGCCTCGCGATGGTCGGCGGCGCCGTGCTCGCGCCGCTCGGCGGATTCATGGGTGCGTGGGGCTCGCGCTTGATCGAGCAGGCCCGCTCCATCGCAAACGATCTGGACGACCCCTACGTGTCGGCCGCCGTGAACGTCTCGGCGGGTCAGGTCGCCGTGCTGCGCGGCGAGTGGCGCGCGGCGGTCGATCACAGCCGCGAAGGACTGCGGGTACTGCACGAACGCTGCCGCGGCGTCGACTGGGAGAAGAACACCGGACACATGGCGGAGCTGCGCGGCCTCGAAGAGATCGGCGAGATGGGCGAGGTGTACCGGCGCGCGAACGAACTGCACCTCGAAGCCGAGGCCCTCGACGACCGCTATGGCGCCGTCGTCGCAGCGCTCCACATCGCGACGTCGGGCGTCGCGGTCGATCGCAGCGCCGAGGCGCGCGAGCGGCTGCGCATCGCGCTCGAGCGCTGGTCGCGCGAAGGCTTCCTGCTCCAGCATCTCTACGCCGTGCGCGCGGAGATCTACGCCGATCTATACGACGGCCGCCCGGACGAAGCCTGGCGCCGCGTCTGCGTCGCCTGGCCCGAGATCGAACGCGCCTTCTTCCTGCGCACACCGATCACGCGCATCGACAGCCGCCTGATGCGCGCGCGCGCCGCGCTCGCCCTGGCGGCGGACGGAGGCAAGGAGGCGGAGACGCTGCTCCGCGCCTGTGAATCCGAAGCGGCGCTCCTCGCAAAAGAACGTCGCCCCGACACCACCGCACACGCGGCAGCGCTGCGCGGGGGCGTCGCGTTCCAGCGTGGGGATCGGGAGAGCGCCCGCTCCCGGCTCGACGACGCAGTAGCCGCCTATGAGCGCGCCGGGATGGAACTCGCTCGCGCGTGCGTGCGGCGTCGCATCGAGACGCTCCGCGAAGGCCCGGAAGACCGCGAACGCAACGTCGATGCGGACGCAGCGCTGACGGCCGCGGGCATCGTCGCACCCGAGCGATGGCTGCGCGTGGGAGTCCCGGGCTTCCCGTAGGCGTCAGCGCGGTCCG
>JALOQG010000397.1 GCA_025453505.1 Myxococcota bacterium
TCCTCGCGACGTGCTTCGCCTCGGCAGCCTGATTCGCAAGCTCCGGAGACTCTGACGTGATGAAAAACATCCCCGGCATCGTTCCGGTCCGCCTCGCGGTCCTCTTCATGGCCCTGCTGCTCGTCGCGGCGTGCTCGAAAAGCGGGACCGACGCCGGCGGTCAAGGCACGCAATCCGAGTCCGCGCCGTCCGTGATCCTCAAGACGAGCGTCGGCGAGATCGAGATCGAGCTGTTTCCCGACAAGGCGCCCGAGAGTGTGAAGAACTTTCTCGCTTACGTCGACGAAGGCTTTTACGACGGCACCATCTTCCACCGGGTGATCAAGGACTTCATGATCCAAGGAGGCGGCTACGACGGCGGCCGTCAAAAGAAGCCGACACGCAGCCCGATCAAGAACGAGGCGAACAACGGATTGAAGAACGAGACCGGGACGGTCGCGATGGCGCGGACTAGCGTGCCCGATTCGGCCACGTCGCAGTTCTTCGTCAACGTCGAGAACAACGCCTTCCTCGACCACCGGGAACCTACGCCCGAGGGCTGGGGCTACGCCGTCTTCGGCCGCGTGACCCGCGGCATGGACGTAGTCGAGAAGATCGAGAACGCCGAGACCGAGGATGGTGGTGGCGCTTTTCGCAACATCCCGAAGTCCCCGGTCGTCATCGAGTCGGCGCGCCGCAAGCCCTGAACGGGCGTCGAAGCCGGCCAGCGGTCGAGCCGCCGCGTCGGACACTCAACGCACAGCCAACCAGCAGGCACGCCGCGATTCCCCTTGACGGGGGGGCGTCGATCGCGGTACCTGCCTCGATCAGATCCGACAGATGCGTCTCGCGCTCGATCACGACGAGCGCGCCGCAGCCGCGCTGCGCGAGCGATTGCGCCGCGCGCGCCACCTCTTCGACCACCTGCGTGTCCTCGCGGCTCGCCACCGAAGGAAAGACGCCGCGGCCGACGCGCGCGAGCGCGCGCCGGATGTCGGCCTGGAAGAGCACGATGATGATGAGCACGGCCGACGCGAGGAAGTTGTCGAGGATCCACTGCAGCGTCGTCAGCTCGAAGGCCTGCGACGCGAGACTCGCGCCGAGCAGCAGCAGCAGACCGATCATGATCTGCACGGCGCGCGTGCCCCGGATCAGGAGCAGCAGCCAGTACACGGCGAAAGCGACGAGTACGATGTCGATCGTGTCGCGCACCGGGTCGTAGCCGGAGAGCTGTTCGGAGATCAGTCCCCAGAGCGTGTCGATCACCGCTGCGGCTCCCTGCTGCGGGCGGCGCCGCGAAGAGCACCTCCGACGGCGGCCGCACGAACGCCCATCGCGACGTCGTGGACGCGGATCGCGTCGGCGCCGGCGAAGATCGCGACGGCGCATGCCGCCACGGTGGCGGCGTCGCGACCTTGTACGGGATCTCCCGTGAGGCGTTCGAGGAAGCTCTTGCGCGACGGGCCCACCAGCACCGGCCGGCCGACCCGCGCTCCGATCCGGCCGGCGTTCGCGAGCAGTGCGAGGTTGTGCTCGAGCGTCTTGCCGAAGCCGATGCCCGGATCGACGCTGATCCGCGCGCGGAGAACACCCGCCGCTTCCGCACGTGCGACGCACTCCGCCAGCTCGCGGGCGACCTCCTCGATCACGTCCGCGAAGTGGGGCGCCTCCTGCATCGTCGCGGGCTCGCCGCGCAGGTGGCCCAGCAACAATTCCGCATCGAACTCCGCCGCGACCGCGAGGATCTCCGGATCGTGCCGGCCGCCCGACACGTCGTTGACGAGGCGAGCGCCCGCCGCGAGCGCAGCGCGGGCGACCGCTGCCTTGCGCGTGTCGATCGAGATCGGCACCGCGACGGCTTTCGCGAGCGCCTCGATCACCGGCACGACGCGCTCGATCTCGAGCGATGCGCCAATCGTACGGGCGCCCGGCCGCGTCGACTCTCCGCCGACGTCGATCACGTGTGCGCCGGCGTGCTGCATCGCGAGCGCAGCCGCGATGAATGCATCGACGTCGCACAGCCGGCCGCCATCCGAAAAGGAATCGGGCGTCGCGTTGAGAACGCCCATCACGGTCACGCGATCGGGCGGGAAGATCGGGCTTCGCATCGTCGGCCCTCCCGCTGGAGCTTGCTGGGGCGACCGCGCCCACGTGACTTCGCTCGCCTTCGGCTCGCTGCGCGCCGCCGCCGCGGCTGGCTAGCTCGGCATCGGCTCCGGGTCCGGGAGCTTCTTCCCCGGGAACTTCGCCAACGGCTCGCTCTTCGCCTCACGCCGCGGCTCGGCGGCTGCCGTGCCCGCGCCCGGAAGCGGCAGAGGCGGGAGCGGTTCGCCGGCCGCGATCAGCTTGAGATCGGCCGTGTCGAGCGTCTCGCGCTCGAGAAGCGCCTCGGCGATCCGGTCGAGCGTGCTGCGATTCTCGTCGAGGAGCTGACGGGCGTTCGTGTAGAGCGAATTGAGGGTGATCGAAACCTCGTCGTCGATTTCCTCGGACTTCTTCTCGCTGTAGTCCTTGCGCGACACGAAGTCGCGGCCGAGGAACACGTCGTGGTCGTCGTCGCCGTACGAGACGGGGCCGAGCTTGTCGCTCATGCCGTACTTGCAGACCATCTGACGCGCGAGCCGCGTGGCCTGCTGCAGATCGTTGGACGCGCCCGTCGAGAGGTGCTGGAACACCAGTTCCTCGGCGGCGCGGCCGCCCATCGCGTGTTTGATCATCGCCAGGATCTGGTCGCGGGTCAGGTTGTAGCGGTCCTCGGGCGGCAGCGTCTGGGTCACGCCGAGCGCCATGCCGCGCGGAATGATCGTGACCTTGTGCACAGGGTCCGAGCCCGGGGTCAGCATCGCCACGAGCGCGTGACCGGCCTCGTGATAGGCGGTGATGCGCTTGTCCTCGTCGGTCATGACGAGGGACCGGCGTTCGGCGCCGAGCAGCACCTTGTCCTTGGCGCGCTCGAAGTCGATCTGGGCGACGCGCTGGGCGTCGCGACGTGCCGCGAGCAGCGCCGCCTCGTTGACGAGGTTCTGGAGATCGGCGCCGACGAAGCCCGGCGTGCCACGGCCGAGGATTTCGAGATCGACGTCTTCGCTCATCGGGACCCGGCGCGTGTGCACCTTCAGGATCTCGTAGCGGCCGCGGAAGTCGGGCCGCGGGACGACCACGCGGCGGTCGAAGCGACCCGGGCGCAGCAGTGCGGGATCGAGGACGTCCGGGCGGTTCGTCGCCGCCACCAGGATGACGCCTTCGTTCGACTCGAAGCCGTCCATCTCGACGAGCAGCTGGTTCAGCGTCTGCTCGCGCTCGTCGTGACCGCCGCCGAG
>JALOQG010000398.1 GCA_025453505.1 Myxococcota bacterium
GCGGCGGGGCGGGACGCGTCTGGCCGATCGCGGCCGTACGGCCGCGATCGGCCAGGCGCGCGCGCAGCGCGGCGATGCGGGCATCCTCGCCGCGCAGCGGCGAGGATGCCGCGCGCAGCAGCGTCGCGTCGACGGCGCGCAGCGCCGCGACGCGACGCCCGCACGCCGCGCACGCCGCGGCGTGCTCCCGCACGACCTCCGCGCGCACCGCCTCGAGCTCACCGTCGAGCAGCGCCGAAAGATCTTCCTCGAACGGTGCGCAGCGCGGATCGACGTCGCTCATCCGCGTCCTCCTTCGAAGGCTTCGCCCAGTCTTTCCGAGAGCGCGCAGCGCGCGCGATGCACGAGCGCCTTCACCGACTTCTCCGTGGTCTCGAGGCTCTCCGCGATCTCGGCGTACGAGAGCCCCTCGACGGCCGAGAGCCACAGCGCGGCGCGCTGGCGTTCGGGCAGCGTCGCGAGCGCCGCCTCCACCGACGCACCGATGCGTCGCGCGTGCGCGACGTCGTCGGCGCGCGGCGCGCCGCTCGCGAGCACCAGCGGCGCACTCTCGGAGTCGTCTTCGTCGGTGCTGCGATGCGGGTGCTGGCGGCGCGGGCGGCGCAGCTCGTTGAGCGCGAGCCGCGTCGCGATCGTGTAGAGCCAGGTCGAGAAACGCGCGTCGGGCTCGTAGCGCTCGCGCGCGCGATACATGCGCAGGAAGGTCTCTTGCACCAGCTCCTCCGCGGAGGCGGCGTCGCGCACCATGCGCTCGACGTAGCGGAGCAAGGGGCCCGACCAGCGGACGAAGAGCGCGTCGAAGGCCGACTCGTCCCCCGCACGCAGGGCGAGCATCAGCCGGACGTCGTCGTCGCCGTCGTGCATCCGTCTCCGCCGCCCGGGTGAACCCGCTCCCGCGGCCCCGGTTGCGCGTCAGCTCGGGTCGAGCCGACGAAGGAAGGCGAGCAGCGCCGCGTTGACCGCGGCCGGCTCCTCGATGGTGGTGACGTGGCCGCCCTTCGGGATCACGACCTTCTGCGCGTGCGGCAATCGCGCGGCCATCACGTCGGCGGCGCGCAGGTAGGCCTCGTCCTCTTCTCCGACGAGCACCAGCGCCGGCACCGCGATCTTCGCCAGCTCGTCGATGCACGCCGGCACCGGACCCGCGACCCGGCGCCCGAAGTGTGCGACGCCGTGGGGCTGCATCGCGGCGATCGCGGCGGCGGCACGCTGCGCGTCGGGCAACTCGGGCCGGCGCCCGATCGCGGTCGCCGCCGCGCGACTCGTCACGAACGACGCGAGCCCCTTCTGCTCGACGTTCTGCGCGATGCGCTCGACTTGCGCGAGCCAGCGCTCCTGCGCCTCCGGGTTCTTGAAGCCGGGGCCCGTGTCGAGCAGCACGAGCGCACGCACGCGATCCGGCCGGCGCTGCGCGAAGTGCAGCGACGCCGCGCCGCCGAACGAGAAGCCCGCGAGCACGGCGGGCGCAGCGGGCGAGTGCGCGTCGAGCACGCGGCCGAGATCGTCGAGCACCTGGTCGAACGAATACGCGTTCGGATCGTCGGGCGCGTCCGATTCGCCGTGTCCGCGGTAGTCCCAGAGCACGACGCAAAAGCCGGCCGCGACCAGCGGCTCGACCTGCGGGCGGAAGTTCTCGCGCGTCGTCGAGAACCCGCACGAGAAGAGCACCACCGGGCCCGTGCCGTGCGACTCGACGCGTAGCTGGATGCCGTCGCTCGCGCGCAGCGTCTCCACTAACCCTTCGCTCCGAGGCGGCGCTTGAGCGCCTTCGCCATCTGTTCGAGCTGGTCCTGCATCGGACCGCGGATCGTGAACTCGGGAACGAGCGCCTTGGTGCGGCCGTCGAGCGCGATGCGCACGCGCGTCTTGTCCTTGCGCTCGGTCAACTTGACGACGCCGCGCAGCTCGCGCCAGATGCGGCCGTCGCAGACCTTCTCGAAGCGCACGTCGCCGCCCGGCTCGAAGTCGAAGTGGAAGGTCGCGACGCCCTCGCGGCCGAGCGCGGTGTAGTGGCTCGCGACGGTGCGCCGCGTGCCCTTGCGTTCGACGATCTCGGTCTGCGTGTCCGGGAACAGATCGCAGAGCACCGCGTCGTCGGCGAGCAGCGCCGCCGCTTCCGCGCGCGGTCGCGCGACCTCGAACTCCTTCTCCATCTGCAACGGAACGTCCTCCCCCGATCTCGGGACCGGGCTACTGGATGTCGACCCACAGCGGCTGCGCGAGCACGAGACCCGGCGCCGTGATCGCCGCCACCCACGTCTCGAAGTGCGCAAAGGTCTCGCTCCACGGCAACGACTCCGCGACGCTGCGCGCGACCGAGACGCGCAGTGCGTCGCGCAGCTGCTCGGCGAGCGGCCTCGGCGCGGGATACACGGTGAGCGTCACGTCCGCGTCGGCCCCG
Source organism: Myxococcota bacterium (assembly GCA_025453505.1). Lineage (GTDB taxonomy): Bacteria > Myxococcota_A > UBA9160 > UBA9160 > PR03 > PR03. The sequence continues at coordinate 2,402 of JALOQG010000398.1, forward strand.
AGGCCGACCTTCTCCTTCGCCTTCGACACCGCGGAGCGAAGCCCGCCGATCGCGTCGACGAGGCCGCGCGTCTCGGCCTGCTCGCCGGTCCAGACCTGGCCTTCGGCGACCGCGGCGACCTCTTCGACGGAGCGCCCGCGTCCCTCGGCCACCCGCGCGAGGAAGCGGCGATAGGTCTCTTCGACGTCGGCCTGCAGCCAGTCGCGCGTGTCGGGCGAAAGCTCCGGTCCCATCAACCCGATCTCGGCGTGCGGCGCGCGATCGAGCGTCGCGGTGTTGATGTCGAAGCGCCGGAACAGGCCATCGAGCGCCGGCCGCACCGCGAACACGCCGATCGAGCCGGTGAGCGTCGCAGGCTGCGAGACGATCGCGTCCGCCGCCGACGCCAGGTAATAGCCACCCGACGCCGCGTAGTCGGAGAACGATGCGATCACGGGCTTCTTCTCGCGCGCCGCACGGATCGCGTGCCACATCTGCTCGGACGGGAACGCCGAGCCGCCGGGACTGTCGATGCGCAGCACGATCGCGCGCACCGTCTCGTCCTCGGCGGCCTCTTCGAGCGCGTCCATCACCGTCTCGGAGGCGAAGACCGGCTGCCCGGAGCGCGAGATCGAGCCGTGCCCGCTCTGGATCGCGCCGCTGCCGTAGACGAGCGCGAAGGTCGCCTCGGGCGAGAAGCCGATGCTCTCGGGATCCACCGCGGCGTAGTCCGCCGCCTCGACGCGCTCGTCTTCGGGGATCGCGTCGATCAGCGCGCGCCGCGTCTTCACCCCGTCCACGAGCTTCAGCTCTTCGAGCACCTCGGCCCGCGACGGCGCGGTCGCGATCACCTTGCGCACGACGTCCACCGCGACGCCGCGCGCCTCGGAGATGCCCGCGATGAACTGGTT
>JALOQG010000399.1 GCA_025453505.1 Myxococcota bacterium
CCGACCACCTTCTGGACGATGCCGAGGTGGAAGAGGATCGAGAAGAGGCTGCCCATGAAGACGATCACCGGCAGCACGTTCGCCACGATCGAGAAGCCGGAGTCCAGGATCGGCCCGAACACGAAGCGCGCACCGGCGTTCGTGTAGCTGGTGAGACCGCCGACGAGCGCGCTCGCGCCGGCGAAGAACGCGCGGCCCGCGCCGGTTCGCAGCAGCAGCAGCGCGACGCCGAGCTGGATCGCGAGCCCGTAGCCGATCGTGCGCCAGGGCATGCGGCGCCGATCCACCGAGAAGAGCCAAGCGATCGCGAGCATCGCGATCACACCGAGCGCGGACACGGAGCGCTGCGCGAGGTCTTCCAACCCGGGACCGTTTAGCAGGCCGGCGCCGCGTTCGCGCGCGCGGCCTCGATCGCGTGCACGAGCGCGCGTGCGGCGGCCACCGGATCGGCGGCGCCCGCGATCGCCGAGATCACGCACACCGCCGCCGCGCCCGCGCGCACGACGTCGCCCGCGCGCGCGGCGTCGATGCCGCCGATCGCGACCACCGGCCGCGGCGCGGAGATCGCGACGACCTCGGCGAGCGCGGCGACGCCGCGCGGGCCGTAGCCCGACTGCTTCGACGTCGTGCCGAAGAGCGGACCGAACGCGACGTAGTCCACCGGTTCGTCCCGCGCGTCGCGCGCCTGCGCGGGCGTGTGCGTCGAGCGTCCGATCAGCAGCCGCGCGCGCACGGCTTCGGGCACGCGCGCGGGCGGCAGATCGCCCTGGCCGAGATGCACGCCGTCGGCGCCACACGCGAGCGCGAGATCGAAGCGGTCGTTGACGAAGAAGAGGGCGCCGTGCGCGCGCGCGAGCGGCGCGATCGCCTCGCCCCACGCGAGCACGGCGCGATCCGTCGCGTGCTTGGCGCGGAGCTGCACGACGCGCGCGCCGCCCGCGAGTGCCGCGCGCGCCTGCTCGACCGGATCCGCCCGCCAGCGCGGATCGTCGTCGGCGAGGCAGTAGAGACCCCGGACGCGGGCGGCGTCCGGCTTCAAGGCCTTTCCCGGATGTCGATGCCGAGCTCGGTGATCTTCTTGCGCAGCGTGTTGCGATTGATGCCGAGCAGCGCGGCGGCGCGCAGCTGGTTGCCGTTCGTGTGCGCGAGCACGGCCTCGATCAGCGGGCGTTCGGTGCGCTCGAGCAGGCGCGGGTGGATGTCGCGCGGCTCGGGTCCGCGCAGGATCGCCTCGACCTCGCCGCGTACGAGATCCTCGAGCGTGCCGCCCGTCTCGGCGGCGGCGGAGCCCGGCTGCGGGCTGCGCAGGAACGCGAAGTCTTCGGGCGTCAGCACGTCGTGCGCGGCGAGCACGAGCGCGCGCTTGATCGCGTTCTCGAGCTCGCGGACGTTGCCCGGCCAGTCGTGCTCGGCGAGGAACTCCTGCGCCTCCTCGGAGAGCCAGCGCGCCGAGGTGCCGAGTTCCTCCGCGTAGCGCTCGACGAAATGCTGCGCGAGCACCGCGACGTCTTCGGGCCGCTCGCGCAGCGGCGGAATGTGGATCGGCACCACGCGCAGGCGGTAGAGCAGGTCTTCGCGGAAGCGGCCGTCGCGCACCATCGCGTCGAGATCGCGGTGCGTCGCGGCGACGATGCGCACGTCGACCTTCTCGGCGCGCTTGCCGCCGACCGACGTGACCTCGCCGCTCTGCAGCACGCGCAGCAGCTTCGACTGGAGCTCGAGCGGCATGTCGCCGATCTCGTCGAGGAAGAGCGTGCCGCCCGACGCCTCGCGGAAGCGGCCGATGCGCGACTCGATCGCGCCGGTGAAGGCGCCGCGTTCGTGGCCGAAGAGCTCGCTCTCGAGCAGCTCGCGCGGGATCGCCGCCGCGTTGACCGCGACGAAGGCGCCGGCCGCGCGCGGCGAAGCCTGGTGGATCGCGCGCGTCACCAGCTCCTTGCCGGTGCCGCTCTCGCCGGTGATCAGCACCGCGACGTCGCGCGCCGCGATGCGGCCGATCCGCCTCGCGGCGCAGCGCGCGCACTTCGCGCTCGAGCGCGCGCGTGCGCATCGCCTTCTCGACGAGCGCGAGCACCTCGACCATCTGGAACGGCTTCACGAGATAGTCGAGCGCGCCGCGCTTCATCGCCTCGACCGCGTTCTCGAGCGTGTTCTGCGCGGTGATCACGACGACCGCCGTCTCGATGCCCGCGCCGCGCATGCGGTCGAGCAGCTCGAGCCCCGTCGGCTCGGGCATGCGGATGTCGAGGAACGCGACGTCGAAGCGGCTCTCGCCGAGCAGCGCCCACGCGGCGTCGCCGGAGTCGACGTCCACCACCTCGTGACCGGCCTCCTCGAGCGCCTCGCGCAGCACGAAGCGGATCGAGGCCTCGTCGTCGGCCACCAGTACGCGCGCCTTCGGATCCGGATCGCTCAAGGCGCCCTCCTCAGCGGGAGCGAGACGCGCGCCCGCGTTCCGCGCCCTTCGCGACTCTCGATCGTCAGGGTGCCGCCGTGCTGCACCACGAAGTGTCGCGCCAGCGAGAGGCCGAGCCCGGTGCCGTGCGACTTGGTGGTGAAGAACGGCGTGGCGATGCGTTCGCGCGCGGACTCCGGGATGCCGCAGCCGTCGTCGTCGAAGTCCACGCCGACGGTCGGGACGCGTTCGCCGCCGCCGAGGTCGATGCGGTGGTCGAGGCGCAGCCGCGTCGTGATGACGAGCTTGCCTTCGCGGTCGGGCATCGCCTCGAGCGCGTTGCGTCCGAGGTTCAGGAACACCTGCACGAGCCGGTCGCCGTCGGCCATCAGCTCCGGGATCGACGGGTCGAAGCTGCGCTCGACGTGCGCCCGCGCGCCGAGCGGATCGACGGCGAGCAGGTCGAGGACGTCGTCGAGCACGCGATGCAGGTTCACGGGCGCGAGCTTGATCTCGCCGGCGCGGCCGAAGACGAGGAAGTCGTCGAGCAGCGCGGCGATGCGATCGACTTCGCGCAAGATGAGATCCGCGGCGGCGCGGTCGCGCTCGTTGGCGGAGCGCTTGCCGAGGATCTCGGCCGCGCCGCGGATGCCGCCGAGCGGATTGCGCACTTCGTGCGCGATGCCGGACGCGATCTGCCCGAGCGCCGCGACGCCCGCGCGCTCGCGATCGAACTCGCGCAACGCCGCGCCGCGCGTGAGGTCCGAGAGGCCCACGACGGCGCCTTCGATCGTGCCGTCCTCGGCGGAGAGCGGCGCGACGGCGGCGTCCACGAGCAGATCGCCCTGGAAGCGGCGCGGGACGCGGATCTCGTGCTCGACACAGGCGGCGCCGCCGGCCAGCACCGATCGCACCGCCTTGCCGAACCCGCTCGCACCGGCGACCTGCTCGATCGGGCGTCCCGACACGGCTTCGGTCGAGGTCTCGAGGATTCGGCTCGCCTCGGCGTTCAGGTGCGCGACGCGCCCGGTCGCGTCGACGACGACGACACCGTCGAGCAAGGCGTCGAGGATCTGCGGAACGCGTCGGAGCATGGGACATCTCGGCACGCGAGAAGAGCGGTGCCTGTTTCTTGGGCACCCTAGCCACTGTGCTGCAGCGCGTCGAGCGATCCTGGCAGCGATCGAGCCGCTCGTGCCCGAAACCTGTGCGACCGGCGACGCACTCGGACGCGTGCTCGCGGAGCCCGTGCTCGCGCCGCGCACGCTGCCGCCCTTCGACGTCTCCGCCATGGACGGCTACGCGCTGCGCGCGGCCGACCTCGCGCGTGCGGGCAACGATGCGCCGGTGGCGCTCCCGGTCGCGTTCGAAGTGGCGGCCGGCGCGCGGCCGGATCGCCCGCTCGAACCGGGCGCGGTCGCGCGCATCTTCACCGGCGCACCGCTGCCGCCCGGCGCCGACGCCGTGGTGCGTCAGGAAGACGTCGTGCGCGAGGGCGACCGCGCGCGCTTCACGATCCCCGCGTCGCCCGGTGAGCACGTACGCGAGGCGGGCGAGGACGTGCGTGCCGGCGAGACGGTGCTCGAGCCGGGCGCGCGGCTCGGACCCGGGCCGCTCGGCATGCTGGCTTCGCTCGGCCGCACGGTCGTCGCCGTACACCGGCGCCCGCGCGACGCGAACCTGTACGGCGGCGACGAGCTAATCGAGCCCGACGGCGATCCGGCCGGCGGCCGCATCGACGCGTCGAACTCGTATTCGATCGCGGCGCAGTGTCGCGAGGCCGGTGCCGAGCCGACGTATCTCGGCATCGCGCGCGACACGCCCGCGGATCTCGAGCGCGTGCTGCGCGCGGGACTGTGGGCCGACGTGCTCGTGTCGTCGGCGGGCGTCTCGGTCGGCGATCGCGACTACGTGCGGCCGGTGCTCGAGCAGCTCGGCTGCGAGCTGGTCTTCTGGGGCGTCGAGATCAAGCCCGGCTTCCCGCTCGTCTTCGGCCGCTTCGCGGAGCGGGGTCCGCTGGTGTTCGGCCTGCCCGGCAATCCGGTGTCCGCGATGGTGACCTTCGAGGAGTTCGTGCGGCCCGCGTTGCGCAGGCTGGCGGGACACCGCGCGCTGTACCGGCCGCGCATCGAGGCGGTGCTGGGCGAGACGTTGCGCAAGGGAGCCGGCCGGCTGCATCTCGTGCGCGTGCGGCTCGAACGCAAGGACGGACGCGTCGTCGCGCGCAGCACCGGCAGCCAGAGCTCCGGCGTACTGCGCTCGATGGCGCTCGCGCACGGGCTGCTGGTGTTCCCCGCCGCGGCGACGACGCTCGCGGAAGGAACGCCGGTGCAGGTGCGCGTGCTCGACGAGGAGTTCCTGGCCGCCGAGGACGCGGGACTGTGAGCGACGGACGCATCGCGAACGTCGCGGCCGCCGTACTGATCGGCGGCGCGTCGAGCCGGATGGGCGAGGACAAGGCACGCCGATCGTTCGCCGGCATCGCGGCCGCGACGCGCGCGAGCCGCCTTCTCGCGTCGCTCTTCGCCGACGTGATGCTGGTCGGCGGCGACGCTCCCGACGACGCAGTCGGGCGTCGCGTCGCGGACGTCGCAGGACCGCGCTGCGCGCTGCGCGGCCTCGTCGCCGCGCTCGAAGCGGCGCGTGCGGAGCGCGTGCTCGTCGTCGCGACGGATCTGCCGCTGCTCGGCCCCGAGCTGCTGCTCGCGCTCGTCGCGTGGCCCGAGGCCGACGTCGTGCTGCCGCGCCGCGCCGGACGCATCGAGCCGCTCTGCGCGATCTGGCACCGCGAACACGCGCTCGTCGCGGCGCGCGAACGGCTCGCGGCGCAAACGCTCGCGCTGCACGAACTCGTCGCGCGGCTCGACGCACGTTTTCTCGACGACGCCGATCTCGCCGCGATCGACCCCGAAGGCACCGCCCTCGCCAACGCCAACACCCCCGAAGAATGGTCGTATCTCGAGAGGGCGCGAACCCGAGGTCCCGCGTAGCGAGCCACAGGCGAGCGGCGAGATCCAGAAGGCTCGCGCCACGAATCGTCTCCGCGCTCGCCGCCCACCTCCCGCGTAGCGAGCCGAAGGCGAGCGGCGAGAATCCATGAGGCCGGAATCAGAGTTTTGCGATCAACGAGCGGATGCGGGACGCGTCGGGGAGGGGCGCGGCGGCGGCGGCGAAGCGGGAGCGGTCGAGATCGGCGAGGGCTTCGGCGGCGGCGCGCAGCGCGCCGTCGCTGCGCGTGACGAGTTCCTCGGCGGCGAGCGCGTGTGCGCCCGGCATGCGCGCGTCGATCGCGGCGCGCAGCGCCGCAGCGAGCGCGCGCGCCGCGGCGGCTCGATCGCCGCGCGCGTGCGCGGCCTCCGCTTCTTCGAGATGCGCTTCGGCCGCGAAGGCGGCGGCGAGGCCGTGGCGTCGCCTTCGCAGCGCGGCGCGCGCGAGCCACGCGCCGGCGGCCGCGCCGAACGCCACGCCCGCGAGGCGTCCCCACGCGATCGTGTGTCGCGGCGCGTCGGCAGCCGGTCGCTGCTGCGCCGGCCGTTGCGCCGCCGCGTCCGTCGCGGCCTCCGTCACCACCAGCACCAGCGGGGTCGACTCGGTCCGCTCCCAGCGTCCGCTCGCCGGATCCAGCCAAGCCACGTGCAAGCGCGGCAGCTCGATGCGGCCGACGGCGCGTGGAACGAGGTCGAAGGTCTGCGTGCGCGTCAGCAGCAGGCGGCGCCCCGACTCGCGGTCGAGGTGCGGCTCGCGCGCGAGGATCTCGACGCCCGGGATCGCATCCGGCGCGAGCGCGGGCGCTGCGTCCCACACGTTGGCCTCGCCGTGGAGCTGCACGTGCAGCGCGACGGACTCACCGAGCGCGATCTGGTCGCGCTCGAGCCGCGCGACGAGCGCGATGCGGCCGACGACGCGGCCCGGCTCCGGCGCGGGCAGCGCGTCGACCTCCACCTCCGCGCCGGGCACCTGCGTCTCGAACACGCCGTCCGGGGTCGTGCACGCGATGCGCGAAGCCGGAATCGCGAGCGTGCCCGCGCGCACCGGAAACAGCGCGCGCCGCTCCTCCGCGACGATGCGGTGCGCGCCGATGCCGGAGATCCCGGGATCGGGCGCCTGGCCGTGCAGCCACTCGACGCGGAACGACGGGAACGAGAGATCGTCGCTGAAGCGGACCTGCGACACCTGCTCGCGTCGTTCGATCCGAAGCCGGTACACGAGCTGCTGGCCGACGTAGCCGCGCGGCGGCTCGATGACGACGCGTGCGCTGCAAGGCGTCTCGGCGCGGGCGCCGGAGGCCAGCGCCACCGCGAGCACGGCGCAGGCGAATCGAGCCGCTCGCCTCACCAGCGCGGTCGCTCGGCGCGCCGCGTGCGCGCATCCGCGGCGTCGCGGCCCGGGATCGTCGTGCACCGCATCGAGCCACTGCTGCACGCGATCCGGCGCGAGTTCCGGCGCGAAGCGACGCGCGGCTTCGGGATCGGCGACCGGCCGCGGCTGCTCGCCTTCCGGCGGCGGCGGCTCGTCTTTCGCATCGCCCTCGCGCGCTCCCGGTGCAGCGTTCGGATCCGGCAGCTCGGGATCCGGCCGCTCCGCTTCCTCCCGTGCGTCGTCGTCGGCGCGCTGCGCGTCGGACTCCGGCTGCGCCGCGAGAGCGCGCAGGCTCCACTCGAGATTGAAGCGCGCCTCGGCGTCGTCCGGCGCGAGCGCGAGCGCGTCGAGAAACGCGTCGCGCGCGGCGTCGAAGCGCCGGCGCTCGAGTTCGAGTACGCCGAGGTCGTAGTAGGCGAGCGCGGCGTCGCGTGGATCGCGCGCGCCGACGGCCGCGGCGCGCAATGCGTGCGACGCCTCGTCGAGATCGCCGCGCTCGGCCCGCGCGACGCCCAGCGCGACGAGCAGTCGCGCGTCGCCGGGGCGTTCGCGGAGCCGTGCTTCGAGCCACGCGACGGCGTCGTCCTGCGCGGCGA
>JALOQG010000400.1 GCA_025453505.1 Myxococcota bacterium
TGGCCGCGTCCACGATCCACACCGCCGGTGCGCCGTTCGCCGAGGTGAGCGCGGACGCCGGAATCGCGATGCCGGGCTTCGCGCCGAGATGGATCGTCCCGTTGACGGTCGTGCCGAGGCGCATCGACTCGGGGGGGTCGGTGAGGCCGACCCTCACTTCGAAGGTGCGCGTCACGGGATCGGCCTGCGGCGAGACCTCGCGGACGCGGCCGTTCGCGCGGACCTGCGCATCCGAAGTCAGCGTCACCGCGACTTCGGGATCCATTCCCGCGGCCGCCTCCTTCACGCGCGCCGGCACGTCGAAGACCGCGTCGCGACCGCGCTGGCGGGCGACGCGCACGCGCGGCGCGACGCCGCGGTCGAGCAGGGCTTGCTGGCGGTCGAGTTCGAGGCGCGCGTCGGTAGCGGACGCCTGCGCGGCGGCGAGGTTTGCCCGCGCGGCCTGGACGGCGTTGTCGAAGGTCGTCGCTTCGAGCGTCGCGACGAGCTGCCCTGCCACGACGCGATCGCCCACGTTCACCTTGCGCTCGACCATGCGCTGGCCGAGTCGGAATGCGAGGCGCACCTCTTCCTGCGCCTCGATGCGGCCCGTCAGCGTCACCGTTTCGCCGCCCGCCATCTCTTCGACGACGATGGCGCGTACGGGGCGGATCTCGGGCGCCGGCGGCTCCTCGGCGGGCCCACAGGCCGCGAGCAGCAGCGCGACGACGGCCGCCGTGCGACGCGGGAACGATGCGAGCGCGGCGATCTCGCGACCGCGTGAGGGGTTCGCAGACACGGATTCCTCCAGCGAGTTCGAAAGCGTTCGCATCCTACCCGACGGTCGCGGGTTTCGCGTCCCGAGCCGCGCACCGCACGCTCTGTAGAATGCGCGTCGATGGATGCCGAAGAACCGCGCGAGGTCGACGCCCTGCTCGAGTTCCTGTTCCGGCTCGGGCAGGCGTACATCGGGTGCGGCGAGCAGACCGCACAGGTCGAGCTGATCCTGCGCCGCATCGCCGCGGCCAACGGCACCCGTCGCTCGCGGGTCGTGACGTTCCCGACCGCGATCTTCATCACGCTGCACGACGGCGTCCAGGAGCGCGTGACCCTCTCGGAGGGTCCGCTCGAGCCCCTGCGCCTCGACCAGATGGCCGACGTGTACGCGCTCGGCGCCGCGGCCCAGCGCGGCGAGGTGACGCCGAGCGACGGACTCGAGCGGCTCGGCGAGATCCTCCAGCAGGCGCCGCGCTTCGGCGCGTTCGGCGCGATCCTCGGTCACGTGATCCTCACGGTCGGTCTCGCGATGCTGCTCGCTCCCGCGCTCGAGGGGCTCGCCGCCGCGGCGGTCCTCGGCGCCATCGTCGGTGCCCTCAAGGTCCTCAACCGGAACCGGCCGGTGTTCGCGATGCCGCTGCCCGTGGTGTCTGCGACGCTCGTGTCGGCGCTGGTCTTCCTCGCGGCCGACCGGGGTCTCGGCGTGCAGCCGATCCAGCTCCTGATCCCGCCGCTCGTCACCTTCCTGCCGGGCGGCATGCTGACGATGGCCATGGTCGAACTCGCGTATGGCGACATGATCAGCGGTACCACGCGCCTCGTGACCGGATTCGTCCAGCTCGTCTTTCTCGCCTTCGGCCTCGCCGCGGGCGCGACCCTGGTCGGCTACGACGTCGAGCGGCTGCTCTCGGCGACGCGAACCCTCGCCGAGATCCCCTGGATCCCCTGGCTCGGCGTGCTGCTCTTCGGAATCGGCGTGCACGTCCACTTCTCGGCGCCGCGAAACTCGCTGGTGTGGATGCTCGTGGTGCTCTTCGTCGTCTTCGCCGTGCAGCGCGTGGCCTCCGACTTCGTGCGCAGCGACGTCAGCGGCTTCTTCGGGATGCTCGTCGCGACGCCGCTCGGCTATCTCGTGCAGCTCCGCTTCAAGGGACCGCCGGCCGTGGTCACCTTCCTGCCGAGCTTCTGGGTCGTCGTGCCGGGTTCGCTCGGACTGGTCAGCGTCGCGAGCATGCTGAGCGACCGCGACGCGGGCATCGACGGGCTCGTCACCGTGATGATCGTGCTCGTCTCGGTGGCGCTCGGCACGCTCGTCGGCGCGGGGCTCTACAAGAGCCTGACCGAGACCTTCGGCGCCTGGCAGCTCCAGATCGGCCGCGCGCTGCGCAAGAAGCCCTGACTCTCGCAAGGTCGGCTCAGCGCCAGCCGCGCGGATTGCGCGCGACGTCGTCGGTCATCGCGTCGAGCGCCCGCTGCAGCCGGGCCGTGACCTCCGGCTGCTTCTCGCGGAGGTTGTGTGCCTCCGCGTCGAGCGAGAGATCGGAGAGATGCGGCCGGCTGCGGAACTCCTGGCCGGTCTCGCGGCGGTACTTGAAGCGCGCGTCCCGTACGGCGTCGGGTGTCGCGCCGATCGTCGGGAAGTAGAAGAGCTGGTCGTGCGGGCTCGGCGCGCCGCCGAGCCAGATGGGCGCGAGGTCCGCCCCGTCGATCACGCGATCTTCCGGCAGCGGCAGGCCCGCGAGCGCGAGCAGCGTCGGGAAGAGATCGAAGTTCATCGCCATCGCGTCGCTGACCGTGTTCGGCGCGATGCGTCCCGGCCATCGCACCAGCATGGGAACCCGCATGCCGCCTTCGAAGGTGTCCTGCTTGTGCCCGCGCAGACCGCCGTTGTTGCCTTCCCAGTCGCCGCCGTTGTCGCTCGTCACGACGACGAGCGTGCGTTCGGAGAGACCCAGGCGTTCGAGCGCGTCGAGCACGGCGCCGGTGCTGCGGTCGAGATCCTCGACGACGTCGCCATAGCGGCCGCCGGCCGAGTTCCCGGCGTGCTCGGGATCGGGGAAGTGCGGCACGTGCGGGGACGTGTGCGAGAGGTAGAGGAAGAACGGTTCGTCGCGGTGGCGTTCGAGGAAGGCGATCGCCTCTTCGGTGTAGCGGCGCGTGAACGTGCGCGGGTCGATGCCACGGGGCTGCCGATCGCCATCCTCCTCGAAGAAGCCGAAGCGCGAGAACTCCGTCTCGTCGCGAACCTCGATCTCCCGGTCGCGGTACACGTGGAGCGGCTGCATGTCGTTGCTCCACAGCACGCCGTAGTACTCGCGGAAGCCGAAGTCGTTCGGCTGATGGCCGGGGACGCCGCCGAGGTGCCACTTCCCGACCATGCCTGTTGCGTAGCCCGCGGCCGCGAGCGCCTCGGGCACGAGGATCTCGTCGCGCGGCAGCTCGTTGGCGGCGCCGAGCAGCTTGCGCACGGTCGCCCCGAAGCTCTCTTCGGCGAAGAAGACGTGCTGGTGCGTGCGCGAGCGCACGGGATAG
>JALOQG010000401.1 GCA_025453505.1 Myxococcota bacterium
GAACGGAGACGACGACCGATACGTGCACCTTCTGATCGGTTGGCTGGAACACGCCTCGGCGTCAGCGGCCCGCGAACGTCTCCCCGAGCCGCGCCACGTGGTCGCACCACGCGGCGCGGCTGGGCGACGGCAGGTCGAACGCGAGCCACGTGACGCCGAGCGCGGCGTACGCGGGAACCTGGTCGGCGAGCGCGGCGAAGTCGTCGGCGGAGGAGCCGCGCGAGAAGCCGAACGGCACGAGACAGACGTCGAGCGGCGCCGTGCGACCGATCCTCGCCGCGTGCTCCTTCGCGTAGTCGAGCGCGGCGCGCAGATCGTCGATCGATTCCATCGCGGCGGTGCGCGTGAAGCCGGCGAGCGATGCGGGAGCCGGGAACGGCATCCATCCCTCTCCGAGCTCGACGGCGCGGCGGATCGCGCGGCGCGCGTTGCCGCCGATCCAGATCGGCGGGCCGGCGGGCTGCGCGGGACGCGGCAACTGCGCGACGCCCTTCGCGCCCGCGACGTCGAACGCCTCGCCGCGCCACGCACCGCGCAAGGTCGCGATCGTCGCGTCGGCGACGTCGTTGCGGTTCGCGAAGTCGGCGCCGAGCGCGGCGAACTCGGGCGCGAGATAGCCGGCCGCGACGCCGAGCACGAGGCGGCCGCCGCTGAGCGCGTCGAGCGTGGCCGCGGCCTTCGCCAGCAGCAGCGGGTTCCGATAGCCGAGCACGACCACCTGCGTGAGCAGGCGGAGACGCGATGTCGCAGCCGCCGCGAACGAGAGCGCGACGAAGGGATCGAGACTGTGGTGCCCGCCGGCGGCGACCCAGCGGGCGGGCGGCGCGGGGTGATCGGTGACGGCGACTGCGTCGAAGCCCGCACATTCCGCGACGCGCGCCATCGCTGCGATCGCTTCGGCCGACACGAACTCCGCTGCGGCGTCGACGCGATCGGTCGGGAGCTGCACGGCCAGGCGCAAGCGACGTTCCTCACGAGAATGGATGCGTGTGCGCTGCGCATGGTACGCGAGGTCGCACGACCGACGAGACGCGCAGTCACACGAACTCACGCGATCGCACGCCGCTTCGTGGCAAAGCGCGACACGCGGCGATTCGCACGCGCGGGATCGGCTGCGCGCAGCCCGGCACGCACGATGCAGGGATTTTGCGGATCACGGACCGCGCAGGTCCCCAGGAGAGACTCCGATGGCCGACTTCCTCTCGATGTACTCGATCCAGCACTGGCTCGAATCGTGCCCGCAGGGATATCTCGCGGGCACCGAGTACGGGCACCCGCCGAACGAATCGGAGCCCGACCTGATCTTCAGCGAGCCGACGTTCCGCGAGCAGGCGATCCGCACGACGGTGCAACTGGTGGTCGGCGAACGCTGCGCGCTGGCCGCGTCGTCGGGCCTGATCAACGCCGCGCCGGACGAGGCCAGCAAGCGCTTCCTCGCCACCCAGACGCTCGACGAGGCCCGCCACGTCGAAATCTTCACGCAGCGCCTCTACGACCTCGGCGTCAAGAAGAACGAACTCGAGGACACGCTCAAGTCGCTCGCCAACCCGAACCTCGTGAAGTTCGCCGAGATCCTGCTCGAGAAGGTCGACAAGAAGGACTTCATCTCGGGCGTGGTCGGGCAGAACATCGTCCTCGAGGGCATGGCGTTCAGCGTCTTCGAGATGATGCAAGCCGGCAACGACGGCGTGAACCCGAAGTTCGCGCACACGCTCTCGGGCACGATCGCCGACGAGCGTCGCCACGTCGGCTTCGGTGAAAACCGCATCGGCTCGCTGATCCGCGAGAATCCCGAGAAGAAGCCCGAGATCGAGCGCATGCAGCGCGACATGTCGTACTGGATGCTGGCGGCTTTCGCGGATTCCTTCCGCAATTCGCCGGCGCGCGAAGAGATCCGGGCACTGCGCCAGAACCTCGGCGACCGCGCCGCGCCGAAGGCGAAGTGGCAGGGCGAAGACCTGGCGGCGCTCGAGCCGGCCGAGATGGAGCGGCTGCTCGCCGACACGGTACTCAAGGAGTTCAAGACGCGGCTCGCGCGCATCGGACTCGAGTACCAGACGCCGGCACGGCCGTGAGTTCGACGGGCGTCTCCACGCTCGAGGTGCATGGCCTGGAACACGAGGCGTTCCTCGAAGAGGTGCACTCGTTCGAGTTCTGGTTCCAGTCCGTGCAGGGATACCTCGCCGGGACGAGCTACGGCCATCGTCCCGGCGCGGTGTCCACCCCGATGACGGACGCCGAACGAGACCGGCTCGTCACGGTGCTGTGCAGCTACTGCATCGGCGAGACGGCGGCGCTCGAAGGCTCGAGCGGGCTGATCGGATTCGCGCCGAACCGCCTGACGAAGGTGTTCCTCTCGACGCAGGTCGCCGACGAGGGCCGTCACCTCGAAGTGCTGCTGCACCGGCTGCGCGAACTCGGAGTGGAGGAACCGGAAGCGGAGATCGAGCGGCGCGCGAGCCCTGCCCTGCTGCACTTCAAGCGGCGGATGCTCGAACTCGTCGAGGGACGCGACTGGGAGGCCGCGATCTTCGCGCAGAACGTGATCCTCGAGGCGATGGAGTTCACGGTGTTCCAGACGCACGCGCAGCGCGCCGATCCGGTCACCGCGGAGGTACTGCGCGGCATCGTCAAGGACGAGCGCCGTCACATCGGCTTCGGCGAGAACGAACTGGGCCGCAGACTCCGCAGCGCGCCGCACATCCGCGCGCGCATCGGCGAAGTGAAGAAGGAGCTCGATCATTGGGTGCTCGAGTGTTTCGAGGAGACGCTGCGCTCGCTGGAAGTGCCGGTGAGCGAGCGGCCGGAACTGGGCCGCGACTACTTGCAGGCGGTGGCGCGCCTCGGGTTCGGGACATGAGCGGCGATCCGCTCGAAGCCGGACGTCAGCTCGAAGGCGCCGCGCCCGATCGTGACGTGGACGCGCCGCGCCGCCGCTTCGTACTCGACGAAACCGGCTTCGAGGAAGTGCCCGTCAAGTACCGGCGCTTCTACCGGCGCTGGAAGGGCAGCGGCGATTCGCTCGGCGCGAACGAAGTGATCTGCCCGGTCTGCAAGGTGGTGATCCGCTCGACGCGCGAGATCCGCGAGGGCGATCGCCTCTACTGCATGCCGTGCATGTCGCGCATCCTCGTCGTGCGCGGCGCGAGCGGCATGCTCGAGGCGCAGGTCGCCTACTAGTCTCGATCCGGCGCCGATCCTCCCGTGCCTCTAAGCGGGGCGGCGGACCGGCGCAGGTTGAAGCGGAACTCCCAGGGCGATATACGATACGCAGCGTTTCG
>JALOQG010000402.1 GCA_025453505.1 Myxococcota bacterium
CGCGTCGATCTTCGCGTCGCGGCCGAGCACGTGCAGCACCCGCTTCGCGCCTTCGAGCAGCTTCGGCAGCTTCTCGACGAGCGCGCCGATCGGGTGCGCTTCGTCCGCGCCGAAATCCGAGACGGCGCCCTCGACGCCCGGCCGGTAGCCCGTCCAGGTCTCCGCGTCCGGATCGCGCGGCTCGACGAAGAGCGTGCAGGTCGGTCCGCCGTCCTTGCGCAGGAGCAGCGCGGCGTTCGGGTGATCGAAGCCCGTCAGGTAGTGGAAGTCGCTGTCCTGGCGGAACGGGAAGTGCGTGTCGTTGGAGCCCCGCGCCGAGCAGCAGGGCGACGGAGCCGGGCTCCATGGCGTCGAGGAAGCGGCGTCGGCGGGAGGCGTACATCGCGAGGAGCATACCCGGGTGGATCGGCCGACCCCACGGGTCACATCACGAGAATTGGACCGGCCGACCGTGCTGGTCCACGAGCCGGGCGCGTCCGTACGCGCCGGGCTCGTGTGCGCGAATGCGCCCGGCCGCGCGGCGCTCCTGTAGGAGTCCCCGGTTGTGCACGTAGGATCGAAACAGCTGCGGATCGCGCGCCAACAGCTTCGCGGCGAATGCGCGGCGGTCCTCCGGCAACGCGGCGAGCGCGCGCTCGTCGTCGTCGCTGGCGGCCGTCCACTGCGGCATGTGGCGAACACGCTCCGCGTCGTCGTGGAGGAGCGCGGAGCCGCTGACGAAGTCCACCTGCGCGAGGCCGAGACCCTCGCGCGCGCGCTCGCACAGATCGAAGTCGGCGATGCTCCATCCCTGGTAGCGCTCGTCCCAGCCGCCGAGCGCGGCGAAGTCCTCGCGGCAGAACGCGAGGCGCCCGCCGACGTCGGGCTGGGCGGACGACACCGCGAAGCGACGCGGCGCGGCGGCGAAGAGCGCGTCGAGCCGCGTGCAGGTGTCGTCGCCGACGAAGTTGTCGGCGTCGAGGTTGAAGACGACGTCGCCGCGCGCGAGCCGGAACGCGACGTTCTTCGCGTGGGCCGGGTGGAAGGCGGTCGGCTCGTCGGTGCGCGCATAGCGGAGCACGCCGCTCTCGAGCTCCGCGACGAATCGTTCGCGCACCCATGCGCCGAGGCCGTCGCGGCTGCCGTAGTCGAGCAGCACCAGCTCGACGCGATCGGAGTGGCGGGCCAGCACCGCGAGGTTCGCCGGAAGCGTCGTCTCGAGGTGCGCGCGGCGGCCCATGCACGTCGTGCAGTACGAGATCGTGCGGCGCAGGGGCAGGGCAGGCGCGCGCGCGCTTCGCTTCCAGAAGCGCCGCATGGCGCTCATAGAGAAGCGCACGTCACCGTCACGCCTGCGCAGTAGGTCGCGCATACGCGATCGCCCGTCGCGATCGCGGTGTAGTAGAAGCCGTCGCCGGTGCGCGGCAGTCGCACGGTCTGCACCCGAGCGTCCGCCGAGACGACGTGCACGACGCCGCTCCAGCGCGTCACGACGACGCGGCCGTCGGGCTGGTCGCGCACGTCCTGCACGAAGTCGATGCCAGTGGCGAAGGCGTCGTCGAGCAGCACTTCGCGCCCGGCGTCCGGGCCGGGTCGATCGCCCGGTTCGCCGACGCGCAGCGTGAGCCGTGTGCCGTCGAGCCACGCGAAGTGGCTGCGTCCGTCTGCGGCGAAGCGCGGGAAGTGCAGCTCCGGATCGGACGCGCGCGCGAGCTCACGGCCGGTCGCGAAGTCGAGGACGCGCGCGTCGAAGCGGGCCGGCGAGCCATCGCGCGGGAGGACGTCCGTGTTCACCCAGACTTCGGCGCGCACCGCGTCGAAGGCGACGCTCTTGGCCGCGACGACCGCACCGGGCTCGGGCGCGAGCGGGTGCTCCGCTTCGATCGCGCCGTCGGGATCGAGCACCACGACCGAGCCGTCGCCACCGCCCGGTGCGCCGTAGCGCGTCACGACGAGCCGGCCGCCCGGGCCGAGCGCGATCTCGTTGAGGCCGGTGCCGGCCGCGTCGAAGCGGCGCGCGGCGCCGGTCGCGGGATCGACCCAGCCCGACGGGTCGTAGAAGCTGGTGAAGTAGACGCGCCCGTTCGGATGCGCGAGCACGTCCCAGGTGCCCGAGTGCGACGCGGGGTTCCCGGTCGCGAGCGGCGGGAGCAACGCCTCGCGCACGAGGTCGAAGCGGCCGACCCGCTGCGGAGCCTGCGAGGCGAGGTCGGCCGCGGCGTCGCCGTCGGCCTCGCGCATCGCGTGCCAGAAGGCGGACTCGCCGAAGTAGAGGACGTCGCCGCGCGCGTCGCCGAACCAGGAGCACATGCCGGGCGCCGCAGCGGGGGCCGGGCTCGCGCCTCGCCATCCCTTCGCGCATGCAGCCGCGAGCGTCACCAGGAGGCACAGCGACAGGGCGGCGGTGCCGCTCCTGGCTGCGCGCGCGAGATGACGGAAAAGCCTTGTCATTCCATCGGCTTGCGATCGGGGTGCAGGCGTATCGGGCGCTACGCCGGCGGCACCTGGTGCAGCCATCGATTGCAGTGCTCGGTGTGCGCGCGGACCCATCATGAGACTTTTCCGCCACTTGCGGCCGCCCCGAGGACGTCATCGAGATGGCACGCCGGATGCAATTACCAGGAGTCGTGGAGACGTTCTGGATCGGCACCCATCGACGGCAACGGGCGCGCTCGTCGGTAGGAGCTGAAGTCCTGGGAACCCCGGGGTAGCACCCCAAAAGGCGCTTTCCCCCAAAAGAATCGGCACCCCGCCTTCCCGGGGTTTCCCAGGGCGCCAGATCGACGAAGCCCTCCGAGCAAGTTGCTCGGAGGGCTTTTTCGTTCCAGAGACCCCGGCGCCGCTACTCGCGGGTGTCCTCGGATTCGGCTTCGCGGAGCGTGGAGACGATCTCGGCACCGAAGGCCGACACGAACCACTTCTTCAGCTCGGGGAGCGCCTCGAGGTCGGCCGTTTTGGCCGGGTCGCAGAAAGCGATCGCCTCGAGGCCCGAGTTCGGGCACAGCACGCCGGGATCGAGCGACAGCTCCTTCGCGCGCTTCTGGCGCCAGTTCTTGAGACGCTCGACGCGGCGCTCGGTGCGGCGATCCATGCGGCGCCGGCCGTTGGCGATGCGGCGCAGCGGCTCGTGCGGCGCGCGCGCGCCGCGCGTCACGGCTGCGAGGATCTCGCGGCCGAGGCGGCGCAGGATCAGCTCCGTCGCGCCCTTGATCTCCGCCAGTTCGCCCATGCTCGCGGGCTTGATCTGCGCGATCTCCATCAGCGTGCGATTGCCGAGCACCTTGAACGGCGGTCGATCGACTTCGCGCGCGCGGTTGTCGCGCATCAGGTAGAGCTCGCGCAGCACCGAGAGTGAAGTCGGATCGAGCGCCTTCGAGCCCTTGATGCGCAGATAGCCGGCGCCGTCGAACTCGCGCACCGGCCAGGTGCGGCGGATCAGCGCCTCGAACTCCTGCTTCGCCCATTCGAGGCGTCCCGCGGCGACGAGCTCCTT
>JALOQG010000403.1 GCA_025453505.1 Myxococcota bacterium
CTGATCGCGCTCTCGGGCGATCTCTTCGACAACGACGCCGAGGTGCTGCACGAGGGAGCGAGCGCGCTGTCCGCCCTCGCCGCGCCGCTCGGCGTCTACGCCGTGCTCGGCAATCACGACGGATTCGTCGGGCTCGACGACGTGGCGGCCGCGCTCGCCGAGCACGCGCCGCACATCGAGTTGCTGCGCGGCCGCATCGCGAAGGTCGCCGCGCGTGCGCCCTTCCACGTCGCCGGCTTCGACGACCCCGGTCACGACTGGATGCCCGGCGCCGCGCTGCCGGAACTCGACGCGCTCGGAGCCGCGTTGCCGGCCGACGGGCCGACGCTGCTGCTCATGCACCGTCCCGACGCCTTCCCGCGCGCGGCCGAGCACGGCTTCGCGTTCGTGCTCTCCGGCCACTTCCATGGCGGTCAGGTCGCCTTGCCGTTCGCCGGAGGACGCTGGAACGCCGCGACGTTGCTCACGCGCTTCGATCGCGGCCTGCACCGCGCGGGCGGCGCCGCGCTCTACGTCAGCCGGGGTCTCGGCTTCGCGGGGCCGCGGCTGCGTTTCGCGAGCGCGCCCGAGATCGCCGTGCACGAACTCCAGCCGGCCCGCCGCGATCCTAGGAGCGGGTGAGCTCGGGGAAGTCGAGCGCAGACTCGCCGCGCCCGGCGAAGTCGCCGGCGACGTCGGCGTAACCCGCCCCGATCACGCGCTTCATGTACGCGCGCAGGCGGGGCGAGACGTCGAGCTCGTCCACGTACTCGAACATCTGGCGCACGTAGTAGCGGCGGCCGGCGCGCACCAGCGGCGGATCCTCGGGCTGGTTCTTCCGGTCACGCCATTCGGCGTACGCCTGTGCGGCGCGCGCCGCCGGGACGCCGACCAGCGCCAGCGTGTTCGTGCGCGTGCCGCGCTGCAGCGCTCCGTCCTTCGCGTGCCGTCCGATGTAGATGCGCGCGGCGAAGTGCGCGAAGGCGATGCAACCCGGCGTGCGCAGCACGCCCATCCGTGCGAGCGCGACCTTCCCGGTCGCGCGCGACATCTGCATGTGGCGCGCCTCGTCGATCGCGTGGGCCTTCAGGATCGCGCGGACGCCGTCGTGCATGTCCGGCTCGTCGATCGTGCAGCGCTCGACCGTCTTCTGGTTCACGTTCAGCGGGAAGCGCGTGAAGTAGTAGAAGTCGAGGTTCCCGCGCAGCCAGCCCGCCAGCGAGTGCGCCTGCACGTAGCGTTCGGACAGCGAGAGCGAGACGTTGGCGCGGCGCAGCGCGTCGAGATCGAGGCCGTAATGCGCGAGCACCTTGCGGATCACGATCAAGAAGGACTGGATGTGCGTCGTCTCCTCGACGACCTCGCGCGCCATGTACAGCGCGACCTCCGGGTCTTCGCGGATCAAGGTCTGCAACGCGGCCTGGAAGTTGAGCGTGTTGGTGGCGGCCTCGGCGACTGCGGTCGAGAAGTAGCTCTGGCAGAAGGTGAGGCGGTTCAGCATGAGGCGCTGCGCCTCGGAGAGCTCGTGCCAGATCGGCTCGCCGTAGAACCAGCTCATCTCGAGCGGGAAGAGCAACCGGTCGCCGAGCGATTCCGCGTCGAACGCTTCGGCCGGCGCGAGGAAGTGCTCGCGGAGACGATCGACGTCGCGATCGCTGACGAGGCGCAGACGGCGCGTGAAGTCGAAGGTCGCTGCAGCTGCCACTTCCGCCACTCCCGCTCGCTCTAGAACACCCCGGCTTCGGGCAGCCTACCATCGGCCAACGGTTTGTGGCGAGCGCATTCGAGGCAGCGCGGCGTACCATGCGCGCGTGTCGGCAGGGATTGGAGTCGCAGGATCGCGTGGAGGTCGTCTCGGCATCCTGTTGCTCGTGCTGCACGGGATCTCCGCCTTCGCCGTGCCGGCGACCGTGCCCGGGTTCGCCGACGCGCCACGCGATTGGCTCGAGCGGCTCTTTCCCGGCGTTCCGGGCTGGTGGGTCGGGCTGCGGCTCGTGCTGCTCGCGACGGGCGCGTGCCTGATCGCGCGCGCGCTTCCGGACGCGAGTGCCCTGCCGGCCCCCGTCTCACCCGCGCCGAAGCGCTCACCACCAGCTGAAGCGCCCGTCGCCGTCCACCACCGGAACCGAACGCATCCAGCGCTGCGGCTCCCAACGAGCGCGATTCTCGCGGTACCAGGCGAGCGTGAGAGCGAGGCCCGCGTCGAGACCGATCCGGGTCTCGAAGCCGAGCGTCTCGATGGCCTTCTTGGTCGCGGCGACGTGGAGCCGTACCTGACCGGGACGCTCGTCGGTGTGGGCGATCGACGCCGCATCGCGGCCCGCGAGCGCCGACACCTTGCGCGCCATCGTCAGCACGTCGGTCGCGATGCCGGTCCCGACGTTGAAGACCTGGCCGACGACGTCGGCGTCCGGCCGCTCGAGCACGCACTCGATGGCGTCGCAGGTGTCGTGGACGAAGACCCAGTCGCGCGCGGCGGCGCCGGTGCCGTGCACGGTCAGCGGCTCGTCCAGCAGCGCGCTGGTGACGAGCCGCTGCACGAGCTTCTCGAGGTGCTGGCCCGGCCCGTAGTTGTTGAACGGCCGCAGGATCACGACCGGCAGGCCGTAGGTGTGCGCGAACGACGAGACCAGCCGGTCGGCGCCGCACTTCGCGGCGGCGTACGGGGTGCAGGGGTCGAGCGGGTGATCCTCGTCCATGGGAGTGCGGACGGCGCTGCCGTAGACCTCCGACGAGGAGATGTGCACGACGCGCCGCACGCGATCGCGGTGGCGCAGCGCCTGCGCGAGCACCATCTGCGTGCCGAGCACGTCGGTCTCGAGGAAGACCAGCGCGTCGACGATGCTGCGCGGCACGTGCGTCTCGGCGGCGAAGTGGACGACGGCGTCGGAGCGCGCCGTCAGCGCGTCCATCAGCGCGGGGCTCCGCACCGACCCGTGCACGAACTCGAGGCGTCCGCCGCGCATCGCGTCCTCGGGCAGGTTGCCGAGGCTGCCGGCGTAGGTCAGCGCGTCGAGCACGATCACGCGATCGCGCGGAAAGCGCGCGAGATGTCGCGTCACGAAGTGCGCGCCGATGAAGCCCGCGCCGCCCGTCACGAGGAGCGTGCGCTCGACCGTCACGACGCGATCGCCCGCCGCGACGCCACTTCTTCGAGCGCGTTGCGGTAGCCGCTGCCATCGGCGAGCCGCCAGTCGCGACACGCGCCGCACGGGCCCACGTCCGCGAAGCGGCCGGCGAGATGCGCGCGTCGCCGGCGCTCCGCCTCCGCGCCGCGCCAGATCTCCGCGATCG
>JALOQG010000404.1 GCA_025453505.1 Myxococcota bacterium
GACCGTCGTGACGAACTCTGCCGTCCGTGTACGCGCCGATGTCTTGAGCTCCGTTAGCGCCGACGGTGCCGACGCCCAGACCGACGTGGCGTTCAGCGACGCACGCTTTCTCAGGGTGTCCCAAGTCGTCCTGCCAATCCCACGAGTCGGAACGTTGATGATACGCGCAAGACTGAGATCGTCATCCGGGTTGTGGACGAAGCGCAGGTAGGCCAGTAAGTCCTTGATCTCTCGGCGTTCGTAGAAACGCGTCGCGCCGACGATGACGTAGGGGATGCCCGCCTGGACGAGCGCGTCCTCGATCGCGCGCGATTGAGCGTTGGTTCGATAGAAGACGGCTGCGTCGCCGCGGCGAGAGCCGAGGGCCTTGAGCCGCTCGACGATGTATCTCGCCTCGTCTCGCTCGTCCGCGGCCTCGTAGAGGCGAATTCGGTCCCCCGGCGGATTGTCCGTCCAGATCGACTTCGGCATCCGCGAGCGGTTGTTAGCGATGACCGCGCCCGCCGCTCGGATAATCGTTCCGGTCGAACGATAGTTCTGGTCGAGGCGCACGACGGTCGCACCGGGGAAGTCGCGCTCGAACTCTAGAATGTTGCGCAAAGAGGCGCCGCGCCAACCGTAGATCGACTGGTCGTCGTCGCCGACCACGCAAATGTTGCCATGCCCACTCGCGAGCGACGAGACCATCAGATACTGCGCGTGATTGGTGTCCTGGTACTCGTCGACCAGCACGTGGCGGAAGACGTTCTGGTAACGCGCGAGTAGCTCGGGCCGGCTACGGAAAAGCTCGAGAACCCCGGCGATCAGATCTCCGAAGTCCATCGCCGACAGCCGCGCGAGTCGCGCCTGGTAGACCGCAAACAGCTCCGCGTACTTCCGGCTGAACGGATCGCCGGCTCGAATCCCCGGATCGCCGGGGCGCTTCCCCTCGTTTTTCGCGGATTCGATGAAAGAGCGGAGCCCCTCGGGAGTGAAGAGCGTCGTGTCGAGATCGGACTCCTCGAGTATATCCTTGAGGAGCCGCTTCTGGTCGTCGGCGTCGAAGATAGTGAAGTCGGAGTCGTATCCGAGCACGTCCGCGTGCCGACGCAGGAGGCGGGCGCCGATTCCGTGAAACGTTCCGGCCCATAGCGATCTGGCGGCGTTGCCAACGAGGCTCTCGCAGCGGCTCACGAGCTCCCGAGCAGCCTTGTTCGTGAAAGTTACTGCGAGGATCTCCTCGGGCCTGACCTCGCCGCTGGCCACCAGGCGGGCGATCCGATGAGCGAGGACCCGGGTCTTTCCGCTGCCGGCCGCTGCGAGGATCAGCAGCGGTCCGCTGCCGTGCTCGACGGCCTCGCGCTGGCGGGGATTGAGTGTCATGCGGAATCGCGATCGTGCCCCAGGCTCGAGAGGCGGGCAACATCTCGTCTTTCGGCCCACGCTCGCGTCGTCTATAGGGTTCGCGTGGCGAACTACGTGCCGAAGGACTCCGCGTATCGCGCCGCGCGTCAGGCGGGGTATCGCTCGCGCGCTGCGCTCAAGCTGGTCGAGATCAATCGGAAGTTCCGGCTCCTGCGACCGGGGATGCGCGTGGCCGATCTCGGGTGTTGGCCGGGGGGGTGGCTGCAGATCGCTGCTGCTGCGGTCGGGCCGAACGGCGTTGTGGTCGGAGTCGACCTCGAGGAGGTCGTGGACCTCGGGCTCGCGAACGTGAGCACGCTGGCGGGCGATGTGCGGAGCGCGGAGACGATCGCGGTGATCCGCGCGCGGTTGGGTGGTCTTGCCGACGTCATCCTCAGTGACCTCGCGCCCAAGTTGACCGGAATTCGCGACGTCGATCGCGCTCGACAGTTGGCGTTGTGCGAAACCGCCCTTGGATTTTGTGCGGAGGTCCTCTCGTCGCGCGGCGCCTTTCTCATCAAACTGTTCTCCGATAGCGAGGGCGAAGCCTCGCGGCTGCTGCGAGAGCGATTTCGGTCCGTGTCCGCGTACCGGCCCGGTACGACGCGGAAGGGGTCATCGGAGATCTATTGTCTTTGCACCGATCCTTGCTCGTGAGGATCGACTTGGCCCTAAGCGCAGCGCGGGCGGTAGAGTGCCAAGATGTGCGCCCGGCGCGGGATTTTCGCGGATGAACCGTCCTCGGCGCGCGCGCGTTGTTTGCCTCGTCGGGGAGGCGGGTAGTATTGTTGCGCGACTTCGCAGGACGCCGTGTCCAGCGGTCCGCGGAGAGGAGGGGTTGGGGAGATGGGGGACGACCGCATCGGTGCGACAAGCGTCGGAAAGTCGGTGCGCAGCCTGTTGGAAGCGCTGCGGAGCTTGGAGCGCGAGGTCGAGGTAGTGTTCGAGCGGGCAACGGAACGGCCGACGGATTTGGTTATGCGTGTGCTTCGCGTGATCGCCGAGGCGCAGAAGGGCTTGCGTCCGTCCCGGTTGATTCGCGACATCGCGGCATTCGCCGGAACGGGTGAAACGGCCCGAAGGTGGACCGATCTGCTCGGTCTCGCCGATGAAGCGAGCCTCGAGTCGATCCGCAACGATCTGCGCGAGTTGTTCGAGCAGGTGGCGAGGTTGCGGGAGCGAGAGGTGGCGCTCGCCGGTGGCCTGTCTCAGCTGCGCGCGCGCGCAGCGCGTTTCGACGACGCCCTCGCGGGGCTCGCGCGCGTGCAGGGTCGCTATGTGGCGAGGATGGCCGCGCAGCAAGCGCGGGCCGAGCGAGTCGAGCACCTGGCGTACCGCCGCGATGACCACATCACGAGGCTCATTCGAGACACGGCCGCCCAGCGGTCCGAGATCGAACGCCTCGTTAGCGAAATGGAGGACGATCGACGCATCAGAAGCGCGCCCGCGCCGCAGCCGGAGATCACCGCGCCTGCGTTGGATCCCGCGAGACTGCAGGTCGTCGAAAGGCAGTTCGAGGAGCTGCGCAAAGCGCAAAAAACGGGAACGCAAAGCGTGATCGACACCTTGGAGTCCCTGCGCGAGCGGCTCGCGCGCCTCGAGGCGAGAGCGATCGAGATGTCCCGAGAAGCGAGAGCCAAGACCGGTCGTCTCGACGCCTTGGCCCGCCACGTCGCGAGCGTTGATGGTCGCCTCTCGAGCGCCATCGGCGGCCACGGTGCTACCGGGGGATCGATCGTTGCGACTGTGGAGAGAGCCGAGGCGCCGATCGTGCTCGGCGGACAAACATGAGGTTCAGGAAGATGACCAGACCCCACGACCGCATTCCGACCACACGTAACGCAGTCGCGATTTTGAGCGCAGTGTTCCTCGTGACGGGAGCCCTGC
>JALOQG010000405.1 GCA_025453505.1 Myxococcota bacterium
CTCCAGTGGATGTGCCAGCAGCTCGGCGGCGTGATCGAGAAGGCGGACGATCGCGAGTACGGACGCGCGCAGCTCAAGCTCGAGCAGCGCGGCGATCCGCTCTTCGCCGGGCTCGAAGAGCCCGCTGCACGGACGGTGTGGATGAGCCACGGCGATCGCGTGCTGCGCCTGCCGGACGGCTTCACGCTGCTCGCGTCGAGCGACCACTCTCCGTTCGCCGCCGTGCGCCATCGGGAACGGCCGCTCTTCGGCATCCAGTTCCATCCGGAGGTCGTGCACACGCAGGGCGGCGGCGAGCTGCTCGGCAACTTCGTGCACGGCATCTGCGGCTGCGGATCTTCGTGGACCATGGAGGCCTTCATCGACACGGCCGTCGCGGGGATCCGCGCACAGGTCGGCGAAGGCCAGGCGGTGTGCGGTCTTTCGGGCGGCGTGGATTCGTCGGTGGCGGCAGCGCTCGTGCATCGCGCGATCGGCGATCGGCTGCACTGCATCCTCGTCGACCACGGTCTCATGCGCGAGAACGAGGCGATCGAAGTCGAGCAGGCCTTCCGGGAAGGGCTCGGCATCCCGCTGCGCGTCGTGGACGCGCGCGATCGGTTCCTCCGCGCGCTCGCCGGCGTCACGGATCCCGAGAAGAAGCGCCGCATCATCGGCCATCTCTTCATCGAGGTCTTCGAGCAGGAGGCCGCGCGCATCCGGGGCGCCGACTTCCTGGTGCAGGGCACGCTCTACCCCGACGTGATCGAGAGCGTCGCGGTGGGCGGGCCCTCGCAGACCATCAAGACCCACCACAACGTCGGCGGTCTGCCCGAGCGGATGCGACTCGCGCTGGTCGAGCCCTTGCGCGAACTCTTCAAGGACGAGGTGCGCGCGGTCGGCCGCAAGCTCGGCATTCCCGAAGGTCTCGTCGGCCGACACCCGTTCCCGGGTCCGGGCCTGGCGATCCGCATCATGGGTGACGTGACGCCCGAGCGGCTCGCGATCCTGCGCCGCGTCGATGCGATCTGGATCGAGGAACTGCGCCGCGCCGGCCTCTACGACGCCGTCTGGCAGGCCTTCGCCGTCTTCCTGCCGATCCAGACCGTCGGCGTGCAGGGCGACGCGCGCACCTACGACCACGTCGTCGCGCTGCGGGCCGTGACGTCGGTCGACGCGATGACGGCGGACTGGGCGCACCTGCCGCCCGAGGTGCTCGCCCGCGCGTCGAGCCGCATCACCAACGAGGTGCAGGGTGTCTCGCGCGTCGTCTACGACGTGTCGTCGAAGCCGCCCGCCACGATCGAGTGGGAGTGACGGCTGGCATGCCGCGGCCGTTTGCCCATCTCCATCTCCACACGCAGTACTCGCTCCTCGACGGCGCCATCAAGCACAAGGCGCTCTTCGAACGCGCGAAGTCGATCGGCATGCCGGCCGTGGCGATGACCGACCACGGCAACCTCTTCGGCGCCGTCGAGTTCTACGAGAACGCGAAGAAGGCCGGCGTGAAGCCGATCCTGGGCTGCGAGGTCTACGTCGCGTCGGGCACGCGCTTCGAGAGGAAGGGCCGCGAGAAGGACGAATCCGGCTTCGACGCGATCAACCACCTGCTGCTGCTCGCGATGAACGAGACCGGCTACCGCAACCTCATGTACCTGGTGTCGATGGGGTACCTCGAGGGCTTCTACTACAAGCCGCGCATCGACCTCGACCTGTTGCGCCAGCGCAGCGAAGGTCTGATCGCGACGTCGGGCTGCCTGTCCTCGATGATCTCTCGCGCCATCCTCGATCGGGACGCCACGCGCGCCTGGCGTCTCGTCGAAGACTTCTCGTCGATCTTCCCGGGGCGCTTCTATCTCGAGATGCAGCGCCACGGCATCCCGGCGCAGGACGAGGTCAACGCCGAGCTGATCAAGATGGCCTCCGACTTGCGACTGCCGCTCGTCGCGACCAACGACGCCCACTACCTCGAGAGCTGCGACCACGACCCGCATGACGTGTTGCTCTGCATCGGCACGGCGGCGAACTTCGACGACCCGAAGCGCTTCCGCTTCGACGGGCAGGGCTTCTACGTCAAGGACGGCGACGAGATGCGCGCGCTCTTCGCCGACCATCCGTCGGCCGTCGACGCGACGCTCGAGATCGCCGAGCGGTGCGACGTCGAGATCGAGATGGGCAAGTACCACCTGCCCGAGTTCCAGGTGCCGCTCGGCCGCACGCGCGAGCAGGTGATGGAGGAGCAGGCCTGGACGGGCCTTCGCGCACGACTCGGGCTCGATGCGGACGAGCCGCTGCCGAGCAAGTACGGCGTCTACGCCGAGCGCATGAAGCACGAGCTCGCGGTGATCCAGTCGATGGGATTCGCCGGCTACTTCCTGATCGTCTCGGACTTCATCGACTATGCGCGCAGGAGCGGCATTCCGGTCGGTCCCGGACGCGGCTCGTCGGCCGGCAGCCTCGTCGCCTACGGCCTCGGCATCACCGGTGTCGACCCGATCGAGTACGACATCATCTTCGAACGCTTCCTGAATCCCGAGCGCGTGTCGATGCCGGACATCGACGTCGACTTCTGCATGCGCGGCCGCGACCAGGTGATCCGCTACGTCGCCGAGAAGTACGACGGCACCGCGACGCCGAAGCCCGAGGAGATGCGCGTCGCGCAGATCGTGACCTTCGGAACGCTGCAAGCGAAGGCCGCGATCCGCGACGTCGGCCGCGTGCTCGGCATGGCCTTCGGCGACGTCGACCGGATCGCGAAGCTGGTGCCGGACACGCTCGGGATCAAGCTCGAGGACGCGCTCGCGCAGTCGCCCGAGCTGCGCACGCGCATCGAGGCGGACGGGCAGGTCAAACGTCTCTTCGAGACCGCGCGCAAGCTCGAGGGTCTGACGCGTCACGCTTCGAAGCACGCGGCCGGCGTCGTGATCGGGAACCGCCCGCTCGCCGAGCTGGTGCCGCTCTACCGCGACGCGAAGTCCGGCGACATCATGACGCAGTACGACATGCGCTGCGTCGAGAAGGTCGGGCTGATCAAGTTCGACTTCCTGGGCCTGAAGACGCTGACGGTGATTGCCGACGCCGAGAAGCTGATCCGCGCCGACGTCGCGGACTTCGCGGTCGACGCGGTGCCGCTCCACGACGAGGCGACCTACGACCTGCTGTGCAGGGGTGACACCGAAGGTGTGTTCCAGGTCGAGTCGTCGGGCATGACGGACCTCGTCATCAAGCTCAAGCCGCGCACCTTCAAGGAGATCATTCCGCTGGTTGCGCTCTACCGGCCGGGTCCGCT
>JALOQG010000406.1 GCA_025453505.1 Myxococcota bacterium
GCCCGTGCCGCCGCCGGCGATGACCCACTTCGTGCTCACGTCCGGTCGGTCCTCCGTGCGACGCCGATCAGTGTTCCAACGGCGAGACAGCTCACCAGGAGCGAGGTTCGTCCGTACGAGAGGAAGGGCATCGCGATTCCCTTGGGCGGCACCATGCCCATCACCACGGCTGCATTGAGCGCCGCCGGGACAGTCAGCAGCGTCGTCATGCCGGCCGCCAGCAGGAACTCGAAGCGATCGCGCGCCCGCAGGGCGATGCGGCATCCCGCAACGAGCAGGGCCGCGAACGCGCCGATCACGAAGGCGACGCCCACGAGTCCCAGTTCCTCGGCCAGCACCGAGAGAACGAAATCGGTGTGCGCTTCCGGCAGGTAGTAGAGCTTCTGGCGGCCGTCGCCCAGCCCCACGCCGAGCAGTCCGCCACGCGCGAACGCGACGAACGACTGCACCAGCTGGAAGCCCTCGTCGCTCGCACGCGCCCACGGGTCCAGGAAGCCCAGCACGCGATCGAGCACGTAGGGACGCACCGTGATCGCGAGACCGAGCGCAGCGACGAGCGCTCCGGCCGGCAGCAGGAACAAGTGCAGCGGCGCGCCGGCGATGAAGAGCAGCACGCTGACGAGTCCGAGCAGCACGACCGCGTTGCCGGTGTCCGGCTCGATGAAGATCAGCGCGGCGGGCAGGCTCGCGAGCGCGAGGGCGAGCAGCGCCGGGCGCATGCCGCTGCGCACCACCTGCTCGCGGCCCGCGACGAGACTCGCGACGGCGATCAGCGTGGCCCAGCGCGCGAACTCGCTCGGCTGGAACTGGAAGCCGAGCCCGGGCACCGTCAGCCAGCGGCGCGAGCCGTTGACCTTGTCGCCGAAGAGCGGCACGAGCAGCAGGAGCACGCAAGCGGCGACCCAGAGCGGGATCGCGAGGCGCCGCCACTGCTCCGCGGAGAGGCGGCTCGCGATCGCCGCGAGCACGAGCCCGATCGCGAGACCGGTGAGCTGACGCACGAAATGCGGCGAGATCAGCTTGCCGAGCGCGAAGGGCGCCGTCGCGCTGTAGACCATCACGAGCCCGAGCGTCGCCAGCAGCGCGGTCGAGAGCACCACGCCGCCCGTCTGCGGCGCCGGCCGAGCGTCCGCTCGTGCGTTCACGCGATTCCCCCCCGCGACGCGATCCACGCCGCGACCGCGGCGCGGAAGCGCGCGCCGCGCTCCTCGTAGTTGCGGAACTGGTCGAAGCTCGCGCAGGCCGGCGAGAGCAGCACGACGTCCCCCGCGTGCGCGGCGTCCGCCGCGAGCGCGACCGCCGCTTCGACGTCGCGCGCGCGCCAGACCGGGACGCGGCCGCGAAGCGCGCCTTCGAGCGCATCGGCCGCTTCGCCGATCAGCACCGCTCCGCGCACCCGCGAGGCCGCCAGATCCGCGAGCGGCGCGAGATCGACGCCCTTGTTGCGCCCGCCCGCGATCCAGATCGCGGAGCCGCGCAGCGCTTCCAGCGCGAGTCGCGCGGCGTCGGGGTTCGTCGCCTTCGAGTCGTTCACGAAGGTGACGCCGGCGTGGCGGCCGACGACCTCGCGGCGGTGCGGCGGCGGCGTGAAGCCGGCGAGCGCGGTTGCGGCCTTCGCGACGTCCGCACCGACGGCCCGGCAGGCGAGCAGCGCGGCGAGCACGTCGTCGAGCGGCGGCGCGGCGTCGAGATCGAGACCGTCGAGCGAGATGCGCTGCAGGCCGTCGTCCAGCAGCACGACCGCGCCCGCATCCCACCACGCGCCAGTCTCGACCGGTGCGCGCGTCGAGAAGAGCCAGCGGCGACCGCGCGCGCCGGCGACGACGCCACGCACCGCGGCGTCGTCCGCGCAGCCGATCGCGACGTCGTCCCCTCGCTGCCGTGCGACGATGCGCGCCTTGGCCGCGACGTAGCCGGCGAAGTCGCCGTGCCGGTCGAGGTGATCGGGCGTGATGTTCAGGATCACCGCCGCGCGCGGGCGGAACGTCTCGACGGCCTCGAGCTGGAACGAAGAGATCTCGAGCACCGCCACGTCGAGCGCGCGGCCGACGAGCTCGAGCGCCGGGCGGCCGATGTTGCCCGCCGCCTCGGCGCGCAGGCCCGCGGCGACCAGCATGCGCGCGCACAGCTCGGTCGTGGTGGTCTTGCCGTTGGTTCCGGTGATCGCGACGACCGGCACCGTCAGCGACTGGAAGGCGAGTTCGACGTCGCCGAGCGCGCGCCGCGCCGTTGCGAAGCGGGCCGCCGGAACCCCCGGGCTGGGCACGACGAGATCGAAGTCGGCGAGCTCGGGGAACGGCGCGCCGACGCGCAGCTCCGCGAGTCCGCGCAGCGCCTCGAGATCGCCGAGCTGCGCGGGCTCGCGCTCGTCGGCGGCGACGATCGTCGCGCCGCGCTCCGACAGGAACCCGACGGCGCTGCGACCGGACCGGCCGAGACCGAGCACGAGGACGCGCTGGCCGGCCAGGTCTCGCATCAGCGCAGCTTCAGCGAGGAGAGGGCGACCAGGCTGAGCATGGCGGAAAGGATCCAGAAACGGATCACGATCGTCTGCTCGTGCCAGCCCAACTTCTCGAAATGGTGGTGGATCGGTGCCATCAGGAACACGCGCTTGCCCGTCAGCTTGAACCATGCGACCTGGATCGCGACCGAGAGCGTCTCGACGACGAAGACGCCGCCCACGACGACGAGCAGCATCTCCTGGCGGATCAGCACCGCGATCGTGCCGAGCGCGCCGCCGAGCGCGAGCGAACCGACGTCGCCCATGAAGAGCTGCGCGGGATATGCGTTGAACCACAGGAAGGCGAGACCGCCGCCGACGAGCGCGCCGCAGAAGATCGGCAGCTGGTCGCTTCCCGCGACGTACTTGATCGCGAGATAGTCGGCGATGCGCGCGTGACCGGAGGCGTACGAGAGCAGCAGGAACGTGCCGGCCGCGATCATCGCCGGACCGATCGCGAGGCCGTCGAGTCCGTCGGTCAGATTCACGCCGTTGCTGAAGCCGACGATCACCAGCACCGCCAGCGGCACGTAGAGGACGCCGAGGTGCGGCGTGAAGTCCTTGAAGAACGGCACCGCCAGTTCGGCGTCGAAGCTCGGGTCGTTGTAGATGGCGAGCGCCACCGCGGTCGCGATCGCGAACTGCGCGACCAGCTTCGCGCGCGCCGAGAGCCCCGCCTCGTTCCGCTTCTTGGTGACCTTCTGGTAGTCGTCGATGAAGCCGAGGATCCCGTAGCCGACCGTGACGCCGATCACGATCCAGAC
>JALOQG010000407.1 GCA_025453505.1 Myxococcota bacterium
CGAAGCGGCTCGGCCTCGCCGCCGCCGCGAAGGCGGTGCGCGCCGCCCAGCGACGTGGCGAACGCGTGGTGTTCACGAACGGCTGCTTCGACCTGCTGCACGTCGGGCACCTGCGCAGCCTCGAAGAGGCGCGCGCGCTCGGCGACCGCCTCGTCGTGGCCGTCAACGGCGACGCGAGCGTGCGTCGCCTGAAGGGCGCGGGCCGGCCGCTCGTGCCCGCGCGCCAGCGCGCCGAGCTGCTCGCGGGACTCGCGTGCGTGGACTGGGTCGTCGTATTCGGCGAGGCGACGCCGCTGCGCGCAATCCGCGCGCTACGGCCCGACGTGCTGGCCAAGGGCGGCGACTGGGCGCTCGACGCGATCGTCGGCCGCGCCGAGGTCGAGAGCCGCGGCGGCCGCGTCGTGCGGCTGCGCGAGATTCCGGGCGTGCGGACCAGCACGCTCGTGGCCCGGGCGCGCCGGTCGAGCCGAACCCGATCGGGCTAAGCTCGTTCGGATGCAAGACGCCGGTACGGGCACGCTCAAACGTTTGATCGACGAGGTCGGCCGCGTCGTCGTGGGCCAGCAGGCGCTCGTCGAGGGACTGCTCGTCGGCCTGCTCGCCGGCGGTCACGTGCTCGTCGAAGGCGTGCCGGGTCT
This sequence comes from Myxococcota bacterium, assembly GCA_025453505.1. Classification (GTDB taxonomy): domain Bacteria; phylum Myxococcota_A; class UBA9160; order UBA9160; family PR03; genus PR03. The sequence goes on from JALOQG010000407.1 coordinate 639, forward strand.
CGCCAAGACGACGGCGATCCGCACGCTCGCGCAGGCGCTCGGTCTCGGCTTCCGGCGCATCCAGTTCACGCCCGACCTGCTGCCCGGCGATCTGCTCGGCACGCCCGTGTATCACCCCGACGAGCGGCGCTTCGCGGTGCGCAAGGGGCCCGTGTTCGCACCGGTGCTGCTCGCCGACGAGATCAACCGCGCGCCGGCGAAGGTGCAGTCGGCACTGCTGGAGGCGATGGAGGAGCGCCAGGTCACGATCGGCGACGAGAGCTTCCCGCTGCCGCAGCCGTTCTTCGTGATGGCGACGCAGAACCCGATCGAGCACGACGGCACCTACCCGCTGCCCGAGGCGCAGATCGACCGCTTCCTGCTCAAGCTGGTGGTCGGCTATCCGAGCGCCGACGACGAGATCGCGATCGCGTCGCGCGACGATCTCGATGCGCCGCGCGTGGACGCGGTCGCCGACGCGGCGGACGTGGCGGCGCTGCAGGGCGCCGCGACCGCGGTGCACGTCGCGGACGCCGTCGCGGCCTACGCGGTGCAACTGGTGCGCGCGACGCGTGACGCGACACACGTCGCGGTCGGCGCGTCGCCGCGCGCGAGCCGCTTCCTGATTCGCGCCGCACGCGCACGCGCCCTCCTCGACGGCCGCGACTACGCATCGCCGTTCGACGTGAAGCGCTGCGCGCCGGACGTGCTGCGCCACCGCGTGGTGTTGCGCTACGAGGCCGAGGCCGACGGCGTGCGCGCCGAGGACATCGTCGCGTCGGTGCTCGCGTCCGTCCCGACGCCGTAGGAAGCGAACGCGATGGACCCGCGCCTCGGCACGACTCCCGCGCTGGCCGAGATCGCGCGGGCCGCGCGCATCCTGGCGGTGCGCAGCCGGCGCGAAGCGGCGGGCGTGCTGGTCGGACGCTGGACGAGCGCGTTCCGCGGCGGCGGCGTCGAGTTCGAGGAATCGCGCCCCTACGTGCCCGGCGACGACGTGCGCGCGATCGACTGGAATGCGACCGCGCGCACGGGCGTGCCGTGGGTGAAGCGCTTCCGCGAAGAGCGCTCGTGCCCCGTGCTGATCGCGCTCGACGCCTCCGCGTCGATGGCGTTCGGCACGACGGGGCGGACCAAGGCGCAGGCGGCGGCCCATGCGGCTGCGCTGCTGGCGACCGCCGCAGCCGGCGCCGGCGACCCGGTCGGATTCCTCGCCTTCGCAGACGGCGTGCGAGGCGAGGTCGCGCCGGGGCGTGGCGACGCGCACACCTGGCGCGTGATCCGCGCCGCCGCGGCCAGCGCCGCAGCGCCGCGCGGGATGACGGATTTCGGTGTCGCCGCGAGCTGGATCCGCGCGCACGCGCGGCGCCGCTCGCTCGTGCTCGTGCTCTCCGACTTCCGGAGCGCGGACCTGGACGCGGCCGGACACCGCCCGCTCGCGGTCGTCGCGCGGCGCCACGATCTCGTCGCGGCGGGCGTCGAGGATCCGCGCGAACTCGATCTCGTCGCCGCGGGCGGCGTGCGCATCGCGGACGCACGGCGCGCCGCGGTCGTGCGGCGCCTGCGCGACGACGGCGCCGACTTCGTGTGGCTCGGCACCGCTGGCGATCCGCTGCGCGCGCTGGTGCGCTTCTTCCGCATGCGCGGCACGCCGCGACGAGGCGCCGCATGACGCGCGCGATCGCGCCCGCACTCGCCCTCCTCGCACTCGCGTGCTCGGGCGAGCCGGCCGCGCCGCCGCCGGATACGCCGGTTGCGCTGCAGGCCGCCGTCGCGATCGAGCCGCCGCAGATCCGCGTGGGCGACGTCGCCGAGGTCGAGATCTCGGTGGTGACGCCGCCGGACCATCGCGTGCCGCCCGTGCGGCCGCCCGCCGCCGTCGACGGCGTGTGGCTGCTCGGCGCGGAGGCGCTGCCCGTCGTCGCCGACGGCGCGCGGCTCGTGCACCGGACGCGGATCCGCGTCCGCGCGCGCGAGCCGGGATCGTTCGTGTGGCCGGCCCTCGCGGTGCAAGTGGAGGACGCGAGCGGCGCGCGCACGTCGCTCGCGACGCAGGAGCGGCCCTTCGCGATCGTGTCGATGCTGCCGCTCGCGCCCGAGCGCGTGGATCCCTTCACGTACCGGACGCCCGCGACGACGCCGACGGGCCTCTCGCCGTGGCTCGCCGCTGCCGCAGGCAGTGCGGCGACGCTCGCGACGCTGGCGCTCGGCCTCGTCGCGCTGCGGCTGCGGCGCCGCGCGCGCGATCGCGCCGCCGCGCGCGCGGAGTTGCAGGCCACGCGCCCGTGGGTCGAAGCACTGGCCGCACTCGAGGCGGCCCGCGCGCTCGACACGAGCGCGTGGCGCGAGGCCGGCGGCGCCGGTGCGCAGGCGCTGCGCCGCTACGTCGCGCGACGCTACGGGATGCCGGCGATCGAAGCGTGTCCGAGCGAGGAGCTCGCGGGCGTGCGTCCGCCGCCGCTCCTGCTCGCGGCGCGTTGGCGCGAGGCGCTCGCGTGCCTGCACGCACTCGACGCCGATCGCTTCCGCGGGCTCGCGACGCCGGACGCAGCCGCACGGACGCAGCGCGCCCTCGACGCCGCGGCCGCGTGGGTGCGTGCGACCGTTCCGTCCGACGCGGCGCAAGACACATGATCGAATCGCTCTCGACGCACTTCGGCGTCGACGCCTTCGAGCGCCCGCTCTGGCTCGCGATCGGGATCGCGCTCGCGATCGGCGCGACGTGGATGGCGGCGCGGCGCCCGCCGCGCGCGCTGCCCTGGCCCGCGTGGACCGAAGCGGGCGCCGCCGGCGCGCGCCGCTTCGATTTCTTCCGTGCGCTCGGAAGCGTCGCGCGGGCGGGTGCACTGGCGTTGCTCTCGATCGCGCTCGCTGGTCCCGTACGCGAACACCGCGCGCCGCCCGAGCCCGGACGCGGCCTCGACCTCGTGCTCGCGCTCGACACCTCCGACAGCATGCAGGCGCTCGACGCCGAGAGCGGCGGCGTGTGGCACACGCGCCTGCACCTCGCGCGCGAAGTCGTGGCGCGCTTCGCGCAGCGTCGCGTCGCCGAGGGCGATCGCGTCGGGCTCGTCGTCTTCGGCGAGGAGGCGTTCACGCAGGCGCCGCTCTCGAGCGACGGCGCGCTGCTCGGCGCCGCGCTCGCGCGCGTCGCGCCCGGCATGGCCGGTGGCGCGACGGCCGTGGGCGACGCGCTCGCGCTCGCGGTGAAGCGCGTCGGAGCCGCGGATCTCGACGTTGCGCAGACCGCGCCGGTCGCCGGCCGGCTCGTGGTGCTGCTCACCGATGGACGCAGCAACGCCGGCAGCGTGCCACCCGACGTCGCCGCGTCGCTGGCGCGCGCGCGCGGCGTGCGTGTCCACACCGTCGGCATCGGCACGCGCGGCGAGGTCGCGATGCAGCGCGGCGCCGGACCGCTGCGCTTCGAGCGCCACGATCTCGACACCGACACGCTCGAAGGGATCGCGCAGGCGACCGGCGGGCGCTTCTTCGCGGCGCGCAGCAGCGGCGATCTCGAAGCCGTGTACGAGTCGATCGACGCGCTCGAGCGCGTGGCGCGGCGCCCGCCGCCGCGCGTCCACACGAGCGCGCATCCCGAGCCGTTCCTCGCCGGGGCGGCGTTGCTCGTCGCGCTCGAAGTGCTCGGCGCGCGTGGCGTCGCGAGGCGCATCCCGTGACGGCGCCGCACCTCGCACACCCGGAGTGGGCGCCGTTCGTCGCGGCGTCACTCATCGGCGTCGCGGTGGCGACGACGCTCTCCTGGCTGCTGGCCCGGCGCCGCGCGCGGCGCCTGCTCGGCGACGCGCGCGCGATGCCGCCCGCCCGGCTCGGCGCCGACCTGCTGCTCGTCGCGGCGATCGCGGCGATCGGTCTCGCCTGGCTCGGGCTGAAGCTCGGCACGCGCGTCGTGCGCGTGCCCGGCTCGGGCGTCGATCTGGTCGTGCTCTTCGACACGTCGCGCAGCATGGACGCCACCGACGTGCCGCCCTCGCGCATCGCCCGCGCGCGGGAGCTCACGCGCGAGGTGCTCGCGCGGCTCGGCGGCGAAGATCGCGCGGCGCTCGCGGTCTTCGCGAGCCGCGGCGTCGTGCTCTCGCCCCTGACACCGGACACGGACGCGCTCGCCGAACTCGCCGCCGCACTCGACACGGAACTCGTGCGGCCGAGCGGATCCGATCTCGGCGCGGGCGTCGCCGCGGCCGTCACCGCGTTCGAGGCCGGCAGCACGCGGCCCCGCGTGCTGCTCGTGCTCTCGGACGGCGAGGATCCGGAGGCGCGCGCCGATGCGGGCAGCGCGGTCGCGCGGCGTGCCGATACGCGCGTCGTCGCCGTGGCGTTCGGCGGCGAAGCCGGCGCGTCGATTCCCGCCGGCGACGTGACGCTCGCCGACGAGCGCGGGCGCCCCGTGCAGACACGCCGCGACGTCGCGCGACTCGCCGAACTCGCCGACGCGACCGGCGGCATCGCCTTCGCGGCCGATCGCTGGGGCGAGGTCGATCTCGCGGGGCTGCTCGCGGAGCTGCGACGCGACGGCGCGCAGGCATCCGGCGGACTCGTCGAGCGGCGCGTGCCGGCGACGCAGGTGGTTCCGCTCGCGCTCTTCGCGTTTGTGCTGCTCGCGCTCGAGTGGATCGGCGGGCCGCGCGCGCTCTGTGCGGCCTTGCGGCGGCGGCGCGCCCTCGCGCTCGGCGCTGCG
>JALOQG010000049.1 GCA_025453505.1 Myxococcota bacterium
AGGTGATGCCGAAGGGCGCGACCCAGTCGCCCATCTGCGTCGCCACGACGCCGTGCCGCACGACCCGTGCGAGCAGCGCGAGCGCCGCGCCCAGCGACGCGACGCCGCCGAGCGCCGCGAGCGCGTGATCGACACGCCGCGACGGACGCAGCAGGAGCAGCACCACGGCGGTCACGAGGGGGATCGCGACGGGCGCGACGAGCAGCGCGTTCACTCGTCCTCCGCTTCGCGCGCGGCATCTTCGCGCGGCTCGGCCACGCGCATTTCGTCGACGTCCACCGTCTCGAACTCCGCCCAGGCCCGCGACGCGAGCACGAGCGCGAAGGCGAGCAGTCCGAAGCCGATCACGATCGCCGTCAGGATCAGCGCCTGCGGCAACGCGTTCGCGACCGGGCCCTCGGGCGCGAGCAACCCTTCGGGCACGAGCGCGGGGTGGCCGAGTTCGACGCGCCCCACCGCGAAGAGCAGCAGGTTCACCGCGTTTCCGATCACGATGAAACCGAACAGATACCGGATCCAGTTGCGCGAGAGCATCAGATACACGCTGGCGCCGAACATGAAGCCGACGAGCAGCGCGAGGAGGATCTCCATCAGCCCACCTCCTCTTCGAGCGCGAACACCAGCGCGAGCACACCGCCCACCACGACGAGGTACACGCCGACGTCGAAGAGCACCGGCGTCCCGAGCTTGACGTCGCCGAGCTTCGTCCAGAGCGCGGTCAGGAACGGCGCACCGCTCGCGAGCCCCATGAAGCCGGCGAGCAGCGCGACGCCGAGCCCGACGTACGCCACGCCGAGCGGGTCGACGCGCAGCGCGGCGCGTGCCGCTCGCGTGCCTTCGGCCAGCACGTAGAGGATGAAGCCGATCGCGGCGACGAGACCGCCGAGAAAGCCGCCGCCCGGCGCGTCGTGACCGCGCAGCAGCAGGAACACCGAGAAGAGGAGCATCAGCGCGACGACGAAGCGCGCCACCGTCGAGAGGATCAACGAACTCACGCTCCGTCTCCACGCGCGCTCGCACCGGGGCGCAGCTTGAGGAGCGCCCAGGCGGCGCTCGCGGCGACCGCCACCACCGTGATCTCGCCGAGCGTGTCGAGTGCGCGAAAGTCCACGATCACGACGTTCACGACGTTGCGCCCGAACCCCGCCGGCAGCGCGTTCGCGGCGAACCAGTCCGCGAGCGTCGGGTCGAGCGGGCTCGCGAGCACCGCGAGCAGCAGCGCCGAGACCGTCGCGCCCGCCGCGATCGCGAGCACCGCGTCGCGCACGCGGCCGGCCTGACCGGGATGGTCGCGCCCGCTGAAGCGCGGCAGGCGCAGCAGCACGACGGCGACGATCACGACGGTGAGGGTCTCGACCAGGAGCTGTGTCATCGCGAGGTCAGGAGCGCCGAAGATCAGGTACAGCAGCGACACGCCGGCGCCGACGATGCCGAGCGCCGCGATCGATGCGAGCCGCGAAGTCGTGACGATCGGTGCGAACGAGCCGGCCGCGACGAGCAGCACGATCGGCCAGGCGTACGCCGGGATCGGCGACACCGTCGCGGGCCACGCGAGCCCGCCGCGCAGCAGCAGCACCGAGCCGATCGCGAGCGGCACGACCAGCCACGTCGTGAAGAGATAGCGGCGGAGCGATCCGCCCTGGAGAATGCGCGTCTGGAACGCGGCGACGCGCTTGAGCGCGTCGAGCGCCGCGTCGAAGACGCGATCGCCCGTGATCGGCAGGACCGCCAGACCGCGCCCGAGCAAGGTGCGCAGCCACTCGTGTCCCGCGTAGAAGGCGAGCCCGAGCAGCGCCGTCGCGACGCTCATCGCGAGCGGCACGTTGATGCCGTGCCACAGCTTCAGGTCCACCGCGACCGGCGTCACGCGGATTGCCGCGACGGCGGGCTCGACCAGGTAGTGGCCCACCAACTCCGGATACACGCCGAAGGCGAAACCAGCCGCCGCGAGCAGCAGGGGACCGACGAGCATCCGCCGCGGCGCCTCGTGCGGCGCGCGCGGAGTCTCCGGCTCGCCGCGCCAGAACGGGCGGAACGCCACGACCGCCGCCACCGCGAAGGTCAGCGCGTTGGCGATCACGAGCAGCGTCGCGAGGGCGAGCGGCCGCGACACGATCGCGAGCGCCGCCTCGTACTTGAGCTCCTTGCCGATGAAGCCGAGCAGCGGCGGGAATCCGGCCATCGAGAGTGCCGCGAGCGCCGCCGCCGCGGCCGTCGTCGGCATCGCGCGCGCGAGGCCGCCGAGCCGCTGCGCCTCCCGCGTTCCGGTCGCGTGGTCGACGATGCCGACCACGAGGAAGAGCGCGCTCTTGTAGAACGCGTGCACGATCAGGAACGTCACCGACGCGGTGATCGCGAGGTCGACCTCGCCGCCGAGGAAGAGCACGAGGAAGCCGAGAGCCGTCACGGTCGTGTAGGCGAGCGCGAGCTTCAAGTCGGTCTGACGAAGCGCCAGCACCGACGCCCAGAGCGCCGTCGCGCTGCCCACCACGGTCAGCGTCCAGAACCACGGCTCGCCGCCGCCCAACACCGGGTGCATCCGCATCAGCAGGTAGACGCCGGCCTTCACCATCGTCGCCGAGTGGAGATACGCGGACACCGGAGTCGGCGCGGCCATGGCCGCCGGCAGCCAGAAGTGGAACGGGAACTGCGCCGACTTCGTGAAGGCGCCGAGGGCGACCAGCGCAAACGCCGCAGTGTATGCCGCGTGTCCTGCGATCGAACCCGCCGCGAGCCACTCCGAAATCCGCAGCGTGCCGGTCACGCTCGCGACGACGAGCAGCCCGACGAGCAGCGCGAGGCCGCCGCTGCCCGTGACGAGCATCGCCTGGAGCGCGGCGCGCCGTGCCTTCGCGCTCTCGGAGTCGAAGCCGATCAGGAGGTACGAGGTGACGGTCGTCAGCTCCCAGAACACGAAGAGCAGGAGCGCGTCGTCGGCGAGCACGAGCCCCAGCATCGAGAGCATGAAGAGCGTGAGGAAGAGCTGGAGGCGCGCCGCGTGTGGATGGCCGCGTAGATAGCGATGCGCGTAGAGCAGGACGATCGCGCCGATGACGCTGATCAGGAGCGCGAAGAGCAGCGAAAGACCGTCGATGCGGAACGCGAGCGCCGCGCCGATCGCGGGCAACCAGGGCCACGCCGCGCCGGGCGCCGCACCGCCCGCCACCGCGGGCACGAGGCTCGCGAGCCAGCCGGCGAAGCCGAGCGCGATCGCAATGCCGATCGACGTCATCGCCCGGGCGGCCGGGCTCGGTGCTGCAGCCGCGTGTTCGGCGGCCATGCGCGTGTGTCTCCCCGCCGGCGTACGCCGCCGGCTCAAGTCGGCGTGGTCGAAGGATCGCGATTGATCCGGTTCATCGCCCGCGTCACGCCGTCTCGCAGCGTCGACTCGAGAGCGTCGCAGGCGAAATCGAGCAGGCCCGGCAGACTAGCGGCCTCCTCTACGGCGAACGGGGAGAGCACGTACTCGACGACGTCGACGCCGGGCGGAGGCCGTCCGATGCCGACGCGCAGACGCGCGAAGTCGTTGCGGCCGATCTGCTCCTGCACGTCACCGAGGCCATTGTGGCCGCCAGCGCCACCACCCGGGCGCAGCCGCAGCCGCCCGAAAGGCAGATCGAGATCGTCGTAGACGACGAGCAGGTCGGTCGCCGGGTCGAGCGGATGGGCGTCGATCGCGGCCGCGACCGCGCGCCCCGATCGGTTCATCCAGGTCAGCGGCTCGAGGATTCCGAGCGGCGCGCCTGCGATGCGGCCGATGCCGAAGCGGCCGTGCAGCCGCTTCTCGGGCTTCAGAGCGATGGCGTGACGCGCCGCGAGCCGCTCGACGACGCGGAAGCCGACGTTGTGGCGCGTGTCCTCGTACTCGGGGCCCGGATTGCCGAGCCCCACGACGAGCCGCAAGCGCTACTTCTTCTCGCCGCCCGCCGCTGCGGCCGGTGCCGCGGCCGGCGCCGCTGCACCTTCCGCTGCCGCGCCCTCGGCCGGCGCCGCTGCGGCCGCCACCTCTTCGGCCTGCGGCAGCGCGCACGCGGCCACGCCGAGATCGCCGTCCGAGACGAGCGACACGCCGGTCGGCAGCGCCAGGTCGCGCACGTGCACGACGTCGCCCACTTCGAGATTGGACACGTCGACCTCGATCGACGCGGGGATCGAGCGCGGCAGGCACTCGAGCTTGACCTCGCGCAGCATGTGCTCGAGCAGGCCACCGAAGTCGAGACCCTTCGGCTTGCCGACGAGATGAATCGGAACCTCGACCTCGACGGTCTTGGTGAGATCGACCTGATAGAGATCGGCATGCTGGATCGTGCCGCGGATCGGATGGCGCTGAAGATCCTTCACGAGCGCGACGGGCGTCCCGAGATCGCTGCGACCTTCGACGGTGAGATCGAGCAGCGTGTTGGCACCGCTTGAGCGCAGCACCCTGTCCAGCGCGCGGGGGTCGAGCGTCAGCGGGATCGATTCCTTGCCCTGCCCGTAGAGGATCGCGGGAATCCGGCCGGCCACGCGCAGCTTGCGCACGGCGCCCTTGCCGATCGCCTCACGAACCTCGACGACGAGTGCAGTTTCGGACACGGGATCTCTCCTACACGAAGAGAGAGCTGACGCTCTCTTCATTGGTGATGCGGCGAATCGCCTCGCCCACCAGGTTTGCGATGGATACGACCTTGATCTTCGAGCAGCCGCGCGCGGCCTCGTGGAGCGGAATCGTGTCCGTCACGACCAGCTGCTGGAGATCGGATTTCTCGATGCGCTCGATCGCCGGCCCGGACAGCACCGGGTGCGTGATCGCAGCGTAGACGCCCGCGGCGCCGGCGTCCTTGAGTGCGCGCGCGGCCTCGGTCAGCGTGCCGGCGGTGTCGACCATGTCGTCGACGATCACGCACTCGAGGCCTTCGACGTCGCCGATGATGTGCATGATCTGCGCGACGTTGGCCTTCTCGCGGCGCTTGTCGATGATCGCGAGCTTGGCGTCGATGCGTTTCGCGTAGGCGCGCGCGCGCTCCACGCCGCCCGCGTCGGGCGAAATGATGCAGGTGTTCTTGCCGAAGCTCTGGATCGCCGGCAGCAGCACCGGCGTCGCGTAGAGGTTGTCCACCGGGATGTTGAAGAAGCCCTGGATCTGGCCGGCGTGCAGGTCGATGCAGAGCACGCGATCCGTCCCCGCGACGGCGATCAGGTCGGCGACCAGCTTCGCGGTGATCGGCACGCGCGGGGCGACCTTGCGGTCCTGGCGCGCGTAGCCGTAGTAGGGGATCACGGCCGTGATGCGCTTGGCCGACGAGCGGCGCAGCGCGTCCACCATGATCAGCAGTTCCATCAGGTGGCGATTGGCCGGCGCGCAGGTGGACTGGAGCACGAAGCAGTCGAGCCCGCGGACGTTCTCCTCGATCTCGATCTGGATCTCGGCGTCGCTGAAGCGCGCAACGCGCGCCCGCCCCGCCGGCACGCCCAGATACCGCGCCACCGCCTGCGCGAGATCCGGATTCGACGATCCATGAAAGAGCTTCATCCGCTGCATTTGGGAATCCCTGGCTGGGGCGGGAGGATTCGAACCTCCATACACGGCTTCAAAGGCCGCTGTCCTGCCATTAGACGACGCCCCACCGGGCGGACGCGTCGACTGTTCTCGCCACGAGCACCCGATCCGTGGCGTCGAAGCGACCCATCGAGGCGGCTACCCGTGCTTGCTCCGATGTGCGGAAGAGACCGAACACCGTCGGCCCGCTTCCCGACATGGCGACCACGCGGGCCCCGAGCCGTTCGAGCTCGCCTCGGATCCGCTGGATCGCGGGGCGGAGCTTGGTGGCGACGGGTTCCAGATCGTTGATCAGGAGTTCGGAGAGGGACGGCCCCTCGTACTCGAGCGCTGCGATGAGATTCCGGCCTGGACTGCCTCGAAGCGCGGGCATCCTACGGCTGGCCCCGGAAGGCGTCAACGCGGCGTCCCAGGCGCGGAAGACCTCGGCGGTCGGGAGTCCGGGGCTCGGGGTCACCAGCACCAGGTCGAGCGCGGGCAGCGGGACGTCGAACGGCTCGATCCCCTCGCCGACCCCGGTGACCCAGGCCGGGCGGGGGTCGAGGAAGAACGGCACGTCGGCGCCCAGGGAGAGAGCGAGGTCGGCCAGATCGGAGCGAGCGATTGCGTTCGCAAAGTGTTCCGACAGGGCGCGCAACACGGTCGCCGCGTCGCTCGATCCGCCTCCGAGTCCGGCCCCCACGGGAACAACCTTCTCCAACTCGATCTCGACCCGCGCCGCGACGCCGGCGCTCTTCAGGTAGGCATGCGCGGCGCGCACGACGAGGTTGTCGGGGCCGACCGGGACACCGGCCGCATGACCGGTCACCGCGACGTGCACCTCGGCGGCGTGCGCGGGGGCGATCGCAATGCACAGCCGGTCGGCCAGGTCGAGCGGCGCGAAGCTGCTCTCGAGCAGGTGGTAACCGTCGGCCCGCCGGCCCACGACGCGAAGCCCGAGGTTCACCTTCGCGGGCGCAGGCCAGAGGCGCGCGTCGCTCATCGGCCCTGCTTCGAGACCTCGACATAGTGCATGCGCACTTCGTAGAGCAGGCTCGCGAGAAGCCGCGATTCGTCGGCCGCGAGATTGCCCTGCGTCTTCACCTCGAGAAGCTCGAGAATGTCGATGTTCTGCTGCGCGAGAACCAGGTCGACGCGACCCGGTTGTCCCGAAGCCGGATCCGCGATCTGGCCGAGGTGGTGCAGCGCCGTGATCGCGAGCGACTGCACGAGCATCGAGAAGTCGAAGCGCGGCGGCTCCTCGGACCCGGACGGCGACGCTGCGGGCTCGCGCGATTCGTCAGTACTTCCGCGGCGATCGACGACCGTGAAGCCGCGATCCTCGTCTTTGGGATCGCGTTCGCTCATCCCAGATGCTCCCCGAGGTTCGGGTCCGCGAGCTTGGGCGCGAGCTTTGCCATCTCGCGGTGCGCCACGAAGAACCGATAGGCAACGGTGCCCGAGCCGGCGATCGCGAGGAACCACAGCGCCGGCACCATTTGACCGCTGACGGCCCCGAGCCCAACGACGCCGAGCCTTTCGCCGCGCTCGAGAAAGCCGCCGCTGAACGAGGGCAGGAACTGCTCCGCGCGCGCCTTCGCATACGACGTCATGACCGACGCGATCAAGGCGACGCCCCCGAGCAGCACCGTGCCGGCGTCACCCCGTGCGGCGTAGTGCAGCATGATTCCGAGCAGGATCGCCATGTCGGCGAGCCGGTCCAGCGTCGAGTCGAGAAAGGCGCCGAACGGGGTCGCGATGCCGTGCTTGCGCGCGATCACGCCATCGACGAGGTCGAACACACCGCCGACCAGGATCCCGATCGCGCCCCAGCCGAAACGCCCCGACGCGAACGCGGCGCCCGCCGCGATCGAGATCGCGGTGCCGGTGACGGTCAAGGCGTTGGGATTGATGGGCCTGCGAAACAAGAACGGCAGCGCGGCCTCGAGCCAGCCGTCGAGCCGGTCTCCGAACCGCGCCTTGATCACGGCCGCTCCTCCCGCCTAGGCGGATTCGCCCGCGGATTCTCCGGCCGCCGGCTGCTCCGGCAGAGCCGCCTTGTCGGAGACGTCGGGCAGCTCGGCGAGCGCGCGCGCGAGCTCCTTGCGATCGATCCAGCCGCGGCGGTCGGTGAGCCGACTGTCGAGGCGCAACTCACGGAGGGCTTCGTCCAGCATGCTCTCATCTCTCCATTACGTACTTCGTCATCTCCGGGCGGAACAGGCCGCGCAACCTAGCAAAGGTTGCCGGCCCCAGGACCCGTCGAGTAAGGTCCGATGGTTCATGGAGGGGTGTCCCATGCGTCTCGCGTCCCTGCGTCTCGTCCAGCCGGCTCGCGTCCTCGCCTGTGCCGCCGCGGGCGCCTTCGCCGTGGCTTGCGCCAGCGCGCCGCCGCCCGAGAAGTTCGAGGAGCTGCCCTCCGCGGAGGAGCTCTTCGACGAGGGCGGGAAGCAGATGGCGGACGAGGATGACTCGTTCCATTGGTTCCTCTCGCCCGACTACTCCGATCCGATCGAGACGTTCCAGAACATCATCGACAACTACCCCTACAGCGAGCAGGCCGTCCTCTCGCAGATCGCGATCGCCGACGCGTACTACAAGAGCGAGAAGTACGACGAGGCGGTGTCGTACTACAAGGACTTCGTCGAACTGCATCCGGAACACCGCCAGGTGCCGTACGCGATGTTCCAGAGCGGCATGTCGTTCTACAAGCAGAGCCGCGACGCGCAGCGTGACCAGACCGCGACGCGCGAGGCGCTGGCCCACTTCGACCGGCTGCTCGCGCGGTTCCCGCACTCCCAGTACGCGTCGGAAGCGGAGAAGACCTGGCGCGAGCTGCGGACCCGGCTCGGCGAGCACACGATGGGCGTCGCCGACTGGTACTTCAAGGAAGACGAGTTTCCGTCGGCCGCCGAGCGCTACCGGCAGGTGTTGAACGAGTACCCGGGCCTCGGGCTCGACGCCGAGGCTCTCTACAAGCTGGGCGTCTGCTACACGCGGATGAATCGCGGCCCCGAAGCGCAAAAGATCTTCCAGGTCATCCTCGAGAACTACAAGGGGACCGAAGTCGCCGACGCGGCGGCGGACCTCGTGCCCGAAGCGCAGTAGAGCCCGACCCTTCCTTGCGCAGCGCCGCCCGTCTTTCTGCCGACGAGCGCGTGTCGTACCAGATCGGCGTTCGGCATTTCGAATGCGGTGAGGACGACGCGGCGATCGAGCATTTGACCCGCGTCGTCGCGACGCGGCCTCGCTTCGCCGACGTGCACTACCTGCTCGGCCTGCTCTACGAGCGGCGCGGCGACCTCGACGAGGCCACTCACCGCTTCGAAGCGGCGGTCTCGCTGAACCCGGCCTACGCAGAGGCGCGTCTCGCGCTCGCGACGGTCTGGGAGCGGCGCGGCGACTTCGACCGCTCGGAGGCGATCGTGCTCGGCGCGCCGCGCCAGGCCCAGACGACGAGCGGCGTCGACGCGCTCACGCAGGCCAAGCTCGCCAACCTGCAAGCCGCGCTCGGTGACGCCTACCGGCAGGCGGGCGACCACGCGGAAGCCGTCGCGGCGTATCGCAAGGCGCTCGACCGCTGCCCGCACTTCCACGACATCCGCTACCGGCTCGCGGTCGCGCTGCGCGAGATCGGGCTGCCCGACCAGGCGATCCGCGAACTCGAACGCGTGCTACGGGCCAACCCCGCCTACGCGGACGCCTGCGTACAGCTCGGACTCGTCTACTGGTCGCTCGGCCAGGCGGATCGGGCCCAGGAGCAGTGGCGCGCCGCGCTGCGCGCCGAGCCCGCGCGCCAGGACGCCGGCGCCTATCTGCGACTCGCGGAGCGCCGCACCGTTCGTCAGGCCTGAGGGGACGCGAGCCGCCCTCGGCTCTGCGCATTTTCCGGCACTGCGCGCTTCTCTTTCCAGGCCATTCGTGGCCCAATGGGTGTGCCGTCCCTGCTGGCGGCTCCCGTGCCGCCTCCCGGACCCCTTTCCGGAGGACCCTCCCATGCACACCCTCGAACAAGTCATGCGCAGCCGGCGACTCCTGACCGCGCACCCGGGCGACACCGTGTACGACGTCGCGCGCCGCATGACGGCCGCGCGCGTCGGTGCGGTCACCGTGCTCGACGAAGAGCGTCTCGTCGGCGTGTTCTCGGAGCGCGACCTGATGACGCGGGTCGTGGTGCCGGAACTCGATCCCGAGACCACGCGCGTCGGCGACGTGATGACGCGCGAAGTCGTGACGGCCGAGTTGCACGAAGACCGCGATTCCTGCCTCGACAAGATGCAGCGCACGGGTTGCCGCCATCTCCCGGTGTTGGTGCAGGGTCGCGTGCTCGCGATGATCTCGATGCGGGATCTGCTCTGGGACGAGATCGAGGAGCAGGTCGAGGAAATCCGGCAGCTGCGGGCCTACGTCTGGCAGACGCCGCCGGCCTGACCTCGAGCGAAGTCCGTTCCGCCAGGATCGTGGCCTCTCCGCCCGACGCCGCGCGAGCTAACCTGCTTCGCCGTGGGTGAGGCCATCGACATCGTCGCGGTGACCGTGCTGGTCGTCGCGGTTCTGCGCGGGATCTGGATCGGGATCGTGCGCGAGGCGTTCTCGCTCGCCGCGCTCGCGGCCGCCGTGCTCGCGTTCCGAGCTCTTCGCGCGCCCGTCGCCGCCGAGATCGCGGCGCGCACCCAGTGGGAGCCGCTGATCGCGACCGCCGCGGCGGGCGGCGCCGTCGTCGTCGCGGCCCTCGTGTTCGTCACGCTGGTCGGCGCGATCGTGCGACGCCTCGTCGGCGTCGCGGGACTGTCGGGCATCGATCGCGTCGGCGGAGCGGCGCTCGGCGCGGCCGAAGGCGTGCTCGTGATCGCGCTCGCGCTTTTCGCGGTCGTCGAGGTGCTCGGACCGAAGGATCCGCTGCTCACCGGATCGCGCGCGATCGCGATCTTCGAGTCGTGGCGGGGCGGCGAAGCGCCGGCGCCTGCGACCGGCGTCAGCTCGGGTCGACCCAGCGCCCGTGGCGACGGATCAGCTCGATGAGCCGCGCATCGGCCTGCGCCTGCGGCACGTGGCGCTCGATGCAGTCGTGCCCGACGTACAGGTTCACGAGCCCGGGGCCCGAGCCGACGTAACCGAAGTCGGCGTCCGCCATCTCACCGGGCCCGTTCACGATGCAGCCCATGATGGCGATCTTCACGCCCTTCAGGTGCTGCGTGTGTGCCTTGATGCGCGCCGTCGTCTCCTCGAGATCGAAGAGCGTGCGCCCGCACGACGGACACGAGATGAACTCGGTCCAGGTGGTGCGTTGGCGCGCGCCCTGCAGGATCCGATACGCGAGCGCCAGCGCGTCGCCCGCGCGCTCGAGACCGCCGCGCACCGGGATCGCCACCGCATCGCCGATGCCGTCACAGAGCAGAGCGCCGAGATCCGTCGCCGCGTGGAGCAGCTCCGCTTCGTCGGATGCGTCCGCCTCCGAGCGGTGCACGAGCGCGATCGGTGGCGCCCAATCGATCGCCCGCATGCGCGCGACCGC
>JALOQG010000408.1 GCA_025453505.1 Myxococcota bacterium
GGCCGCCTCGCGCATTTCGGCCTGTGGCGGCGGCCGCGCACGGAGGACCGCAAGGCCGTCGACGAGGCGCTCGCGCGCGTCGGCATCGCGGACCGGATCGACCGTCCGATCGGCTCGCTCTCGGGCGGCGAGCAGCGCCGCGTGATGCTCGCGCAGGCGCTCTGCGCGAGCGAGCGGTTGCTCGTGCTCGACGAGCCGACGATCGGTCTCGACCTGCCCGCCGAGCACGACTTCTACGACCTGCTCCGCTCGCTGCAGCGCAGCCTCGGCCTCGCGGTGATCGCAGTGTCGCACGATCTGCTCGCGCTCGCGGCCGCGGCCGACGAGCTGATCTGCATCAATCGCTCGATGCACGTGCACGGCAATCCCGACGAGGTCGTCCACAGCCACGCGCTGCGCGAGGCGTACTCGTGCGAGTTCAACTTCCTGGCCGGCGAGATCGCGCACCACGAACACAGCGGCCGCCAGCACGCGCGACCGGACGACGACGGCGGGAAGCGCTGATGCTCGAGTTCGCCTTCATGCAGCGCGCGCTGGTCGCGGCGGTCTGGATCGGCGTCGTGTGCGGCGCGCTCGGATTCTTCGTGGTGCTGCGGCGGCTCGCCTTCATCGGCGTCGGGATCTCGCACTCCGCGATCGGCGGCGTCGCGCTCGGGATCGTGCTCGGCATCTCGCCGCTCGCGACGGGCGCGGTGTTCGCCGGTGCCGTCGCGCTCGCGATCTCGGCGGTCGGCCGCCGTGGCGGGCTCTCCGAGGACACCGTGATCGGCGTCTTCTTCTCGGGATCGATGGCGCTCGGCGTGGTGCTCTTCAGCCTGCAGCGCGGCTACCAGCAGGACCTCTTCGGCTATCTCTTCGGCAACGTCCTCGCGATCTCCCCGGGCGACCTGATCCTGCTGGGCGTGCTCGGAGCGACGGTGCTCGCCGGGCTCGCGATCGCCTTCCGGCCGCTCTTCTTCGCGGCCTTCGATGAGGAGGTCGCGCGCGCCTACGGCCATCCCGTGGACGGCCTGAACGCCGCCCTGCTGCTGCTCCTCGCGGCGACCGTGGTGATCGGCGTGCGCCTCGTGGGCGTGATCCTGGTCGAGGCGCTGCTCGTGATCCCGGCGGCGACGGCGGCCCTGTGGGCCGGGCACTACCGCGGCCAGCTCGCGCTCTCGATGGCCCTCGGCGCTGGCGCCGGCGTCGCCGGACTCGCCCTCGCTTACCGCTTCGATCTCGCCGCCGGGGGCGCGATCGTGCTCGTCGCCGTGGCGGCCTTCTTCGCCTCGCTGGCCCTCCGCCGGGCCCGCCCCGGACCCCCCTGAGCAGTGGCGGAACGCTGTGCTAAACAGCGGCCCGCTCCAGGCAATTTCCACGGAAGGCAACGATGGCCAAGACGTCCCAGGTCCACCGCGATCTGCACCGCAAGAAGCTGATCGCGAAGCACGCGGCGAAGCGCGCCGAGCTGCGCACCAGGCTCCAGGATCCCGAGCTGCCGGTGGACGAGAAGTTCGCCGTGCAGGCGGCGTTCGCGAAGCTGCCGCGCAACTCCTGCCCGACCCGCAAGAACAACCGCTGCGCCCTGACGGGCCGCTCGCGGAGCTTCTACAAGAAGTTCGGCATCTCGCGCATCATGCTGCGCGAGCTGGCCCTCGCCGGTCAGCTCCCCGGCGTGCGGAAGTCGAGCTGGTAGATCGAGATGAAGGCCGACATCCATCCCGACTACCACAAGGTCGTGTTCATCGACTCCGCCACGGGCACCGAGTGGATCAGCCGCTCGACGCTGAAGTCCGCGGAGACGCGCGACGTCGAGGGCGAGACGCTGCCGGTGATCCGTCTCGAGATCTCGTCCGCGAGCCATCCCTTCTGGACCGGTCAGCTGCGCGAAGCTTCGCGTGGTGGCAAGGTCGATGATTTCCGGCGCCGCTACGGCAAGAAGAAGTAGGAGACTGCGATGCCGCGCCGCTGTGCGCTCTCGGGGAGCAAGGTGTCGAGCGGGAACAACGTGTCCCACTCGAACCGGCGTACGCGCCGCACCTTCGCGCCCAATCTCCAGAACGTGACGCTGCTCTCGGACGCGCTCGGCGAGCGCGTCCGCCTGCGGGTCACGGCCCGCGCGCTGCGCACGGTGCAGAAGGTCGGCGGCATCGACGCCTTCCTGCTCGGCACCGACGACGCCAAGCTGCCGCCCGAGGCGATCGTCGTGAAGCGCCGTGTGCGCCGCGCGATCGGCGGAGTCTCGAAGCCGGTCTGATCCGAGCGAGGATCCCGAAGCCGTGATCCGCACGCAGTCCTGGACCTGGCCCTCGCGCCTCGCCGCTGCGGCGGTGCTGCTGGCGTTGGCGTTCGGACCTGCGCTGCACGGCGTCCACGCCCCGCACGCCGGGCCGGCCGACGCGGCCCACGAAACGCCGGCCTTCGCCAAGGACGCCGTCGGCGAGGCGGCGGCCTGCCCCGTCTGTGCCGGACTCGCCCAGGCGCGCACCGCGATCCGCGCGGCCACGCCCGAACCGCGACCGCTCGGCGGGTTCGCACTCGCAGCCCGCTTCCCGCGCGACGCGGTTTGGCACTGCGGCGCGGTCCGCTCCCCCGCTTCGCCCCGCGCACCACCCGCACACGCCTGATCCGATCAGCGAAGACGCGCTTCCGGCACGGAGTCGGATCTGCGCGACCCGGGATCACGTGTGTGTGCGCGCGCGCCTGTGCGCGCCCGGCGATCGCTGCGGCGATCCGCCGCAGAGGGGAACCCCATGCGAAGCATGCGATGGATGGGACTCGGTCTGGCGCTGTGCGCAGCGCCGTTCGCGACGACGGCGGCCCGCGCCGGCGACGTCGCGCCTGGGGTGCAGGAACAGCTCGACGCGCTCGCGCGCCAGAACGAGGAGCTGCGCCGTACCGTGCAGGAACTGCAAAGCGAAGTGCGCGCCGCTCGCGACGACGCGCGGGCCGCACGCGACGCGGCGAGCAGCGGCGTCGCTTCCACCTCGATCGCGGGATCGGACGGACCGCCGTCGCTCCCGATCGGCGGCGGCGCGAAGCTCCAGCTCCTCGATCTCTCGATGAACATCCTGACCGCGGCGGGCGGCTCGAGCGCCACCGACGACCAGCTCGAGATCCTCCAGGGAGGTGGCCACGATCCGCGCCAGCGCGGCTTCACGCTGCAACAGGCGGAGTTCTCGGTGCTCGGCGCGGTGGACCCGTACCTCACGGGCGAAGCGCACCTGATCTACTTCATCGATCCGGAAGGCGAGTCGCGCCGAGTTCGGCCGCATCAACCCGCAGCACCCGCACCAGTGGGACTGGATGGACCTGCCGGTGATCAACGCGCGGCTCTTCGGCGAGGACGGCATGCGCGCACCGGGGGCACGCGTCGGCTGGCTGCTGCCGCTGCCGTGGTTCTCGGAGCTGCATTTCGGGGCGCAGAACGCCAAGGGCGAGACGATGCAGTCGTTCCTGCAGAGCGACGAAGCCGCCGAGGAACGGCCGATCGGGGGCCGGCCCTTCACCGAGCCGGGCGTCCGCTCGCCGGCCGATCTCGCGTGGCTCGCGCGCTGGGTCAACGGCTTCGACCTCTCCGATACCTGGACCGCGCAGCTCGGCGGCTCGTTCGTGCACGGCCCGAACGCCAGCGGCCGCGACGGCGAGACCTACGTCTACGGCGGCGACGTCGTCGTGAAATGGCGGCCGCTCGACGCCGAACGCGGCTGGCCGTTCGTGAAGCTGCAGGCCGAGGTCACGGGACGCACCTACGAAGCCGACGCGTTCTCCCTGTGCCTCGACGAGGCCGACTGCGAGAGCACGACCCTGCGCGTCGGCGACGAGACGCTCCACGACTGGGGCTTCTACGCGCAGGCGCTCTGGGGATTCCGGCGGAACTGGGCGGCCGGCGTGCGCGTCGAACACGCGAACGCGTCGGGCGACGACTTCGATCTCGACACGACGCTCGAGATCGGCGAGGCGTCCTTCTCGGATCCCTCGCAGGATCCGTTCCGCGACGACCGCACGCGGCTCTCGCCGCTGCTCGTGTTCCACCCGAGCGAGTTCTCGCGGCTGCGCCTCCAGGCGAACTACGACTGGACGCAGGCGCCCGAACTGGACGATGCCCTCTCGATCTGGGCGGGCATCGAGATCCTCTTCGGCGCCCACTCGGCCCATGCGTACTAGGCGGAGCGACACCATGCAACGACAGATCGTCCTCTCGCTCGTTCTCGCGCTGTGGGCGCCGTTCGCCGCCGCCCAGCCGCTGCGCGTCACCGCCACGGTGCCGGATCTCGCCGATCTCGCCGCGACGGTCGGCGGCGACGCCGTGGTGGCGACGTCGCTCGCCAAGGGCCCGCAGGACCCGCACTTCGTGGAGGCGCGACCGAGCTTCGTGCGCGCCCTCCACGACGCCGACCTGCTGATCGTCGTCGGTCTCGAACTCGAGACCGGCTGGCTCCCCGTGCTGCTCCAGGGAGCGCGCAACCCGCGCGTCGCGCCAGGCCAGCCGGGCCATCTCGACGCCAGCACCGCGATCGCTCCGCTCGACGTCCCCCGCGCGCCCGTGGATCGCTCGATGGGCGACGTCCATCCGTTCGGCAATCCGCACTACCTGACCGATCCGGTGAACGGCGTGCGCGTCGCCGAGGCGATCCGCGCGCGGCTCACCGCGTTGCGCCCGGCCGACGCGGCGGGCTTCCAGTCGCGCTACGACGCATTCGAGGCGCAGATGGTCGCATCGCTCGTGGGAGCGGAGCTCGCTGCGGAGCGTCCGGCTCGCGACGTCCTCGCGGCGATCGAGCGCGAGGCCGTCGCGGCGCTGGCGTCGCAGGCCGGTGTTCCACTCGAGGGATGGCTCGGCGCGATCGCCGCGGGCGCGCCACGCAAGGCGGTCGAAGACCACCGCGCGTGGACCTACTTCGCGCGGCGCTTCGGCGTCGAGCTGGTCGCGGCGCTCGAGCCCCTACCCGGCATCGCGCCGACCACGCGTCATCTGCGCGCGGTGATCGAGCAGATGCGTGCGGAGGACGTCGGGCTGATCTTCGCGACGGCCTATTTCTCGCCGGCGCACGCCACCTTCGTCGCGCGCGAGACGGGGGCGCGCGTGGTGCCGCTCGCGCACCAGGTGGGCAGTCGCCCCGGCACGGACCACTATCGCGAGACGGTGGACTCGAACGTACGTGCGCTGTTGGGAGATCCGTGACGGGCCGAGATTCCGCAACCAGTCCGCTCGTGCGCCTCGCCGGCGTCGAACTCGGCTATCGCGACCAGGTCGTGCTGTCCGGCGTCGATTGGGAGATCGGCGCCGGACAGCTGTGGTTCCTGCTCGGGCCGAACGGCGCCGGCAAGACGACGCTGCTGCGCGCGATTCTCGGGTTGCTCGCGCCGCGCCGGGGCACGGTCGAACGCGACCCGGCGCGCGCGGGCCGCTCGCAGATCGGCTTCGTGCCGCAACACTGCGAGATCCGCGCGACGCTGCCGACGACCGTGCGCGAAGTCGTCGCGCTCGGGCTCGTCGGTCTCCACGTGCCGCGCGCCGAACGGCCCGCGCGCATCGCCGAGGCGCTGGCCGCGATCGGCCTGGCCGGCTTCGAGGCGCGTCCGTTCGCGTCGCTCTCGGGCGGCCAGCGTCAACGCGCCCTGCTGGCGCGGGCGCTGGTGCGACGCCCGCGCCTGTTGATCCTCGACGAGCCGACCGAGGGGCTCGACGTCGCGAGCGAAGAGGCATTCCTCGAGCGCGTCGCGGCGTTGCCGCAGGAGCGCGGGGTCGCCGTGCTCTTCGTCACACACCGATTGGTGATCGCCGCGCGGCTCGCG